>NZ_JBGFQZ010000010.1:0-108559 GCF_041295535.1 Cellulomonas sp. ICMP 17802
CGCCGCGACACGTCGGCCACGGCGCCGTCCCACGTCTCCGCCAGCGCGGTGGCCCGCACCTGCGGGTCGGTCGCGGTGGTGGTGAGGAAGTCCGCGACCGGCCCGACCGCGACCTCCGGCAGCAGGCCGTCCTCGAGCGGCACCTCGGGGACCACGACGACGGTCGCCGACGCCAGCCCCGCCTCGGCCAGCATCTGCCGCAGGTGGTCGCCGACCGCCGTCTCAGCCCCGGCGTCCACTCGGTCCAGCACGAGAGCGAGGTGGGTCCCGCGGCGCGCGGCGTCGGCGAGCAGCTCCCACGGCACCGCGTCCGCGTACCGCGCGGCGGTGGTGACGAACAGCCAGACGTCCGCCGCGCCCAGCAGCTGGGCCGCCAGGATGCGGTTGCCCTCCTCGACGGAGTCCACGTCCGGCGCGTCCAGCAGCGCGAGCCCCACCGGGACCGCCTCGGACGCCACGAGCCGCAGCCCCGGCCGCGCGCCCGCCAGCCCGCGCTCGTCCGCGGCGTCGGCGCGCGTCAGCGACGGCAGCACCCGGTCCGAGCTGAACCAGCGCACGTCCAGCGGGTGGTGCACCAGCACGGGCCAGCGCGTGGTCGGCCGCAGCACCCCGGACGGGCTGACGTCGGTGCCCACCAGCGAGTTCACCAGGGTCGACTTGCCCGCGCCGGTCGAGCCCCCGACCACCACGAGCACGGGAGCCCCCGGGTCGCGCAGCCGCGGCAGCAGGTAGTCGTCGAGCTGGTCCAGCACGCGCTGGCGGTCGGCGCGGGCGGTCGCCGCGGTCGGCGTCTCGAGCGGGAGGCGCAGGTCGGCCACGTGGCTGCGCAGCGCCAGCAGGGCGCCGACGAGCTCATCGTGCTCCATCGCCGCACCCGCCTCCCTCACGTCGTAGCGAGCGTATCCGCGCAGGTCCGCCGACGATCGGCGGCGCGGGTCGACCCGATCGTGCCCCACGGGGCACGGCGGCGCGCGCCGGGAGACGACGACGGCCGCCCACGCACCGGGTGCGGGACGGCCGTCGTGCTGCGCTCAGTCGCGGCGGAGCTTGCGGTACGTCACCCGGTGGGGGCGCGCCGCGTCGGCGCCGAGGCGCTCGACCTTGTTCTCCTCGTAGGACGCGAAGTTGCCCTCGAACCAGTACCAGTTCGCCGGGTTCTCCTCGGTGCCCTCGTACGCCAGGATGTGCGTCGCCACCCGGTCGAGGAACCACCGGTCGTGGGACACCACGACGGCGCAGCCGGGGAACTCGAGCAGCGCGTTCTCCAGCGAGCCGAGCGTCTCGACGTCCAGGTCGTTGGTGGGCTCGTCGAGCAGGAGGAGGTTGCCGCCCTGCTTGAGCGTGAGCGCGAGGTTGAGCCGGTTGCGCTCGCCGCCCGACAGCACGCCGGCCGGCTTCTGCTGGTCCGGACCCTTGAAACCGAACGCGGCGACGTAGGCCCGCGACGGCATCTCGACGTTGCCGACCTTGAGGAAGTCGAGCCCGTCGGAGACCACCTCGAACAGGGTCTTCTTGGGGTCGATCCCGCCGCGCGACTGGTCGACGTAGGAGATCGACACCGTCTCGCCGACCTTGAGCTCGCCCTTGTCCAGCGGCTCGAGCCCGACGATGGTCTTGAACAGCGTGGTCTTGCCGACGCCGTTGGGGCCGATGACGCCGACGATGCCGTTGCGCGGGAGCGTGAAGCTGAGGCCGTCGATGAGCGTGCGCCCGTCGAACCCCTTCTCCAGGTTCTTCGCCTCGAGGACGATCGAGCCCAGGCGCGGGCCCGGCGGGATCTGGATCTCCTCGAAGTCGAGCTTCCTGGTGCGGTCCGCCTCCGCCGCCATCTCCTCGTAGCGCGCCAGGCGCGACTTGGACTTGGTCTGCCGGCCCTTGGCGTTGGACCGCACCCACTCCAGCTCCTCCTTGAGGCGCTTGGCGAGCTTGGCGTCCTTCTTGCCCTGGATGGCGAGGCGCTCGCCCTTCTTCTCCAGGTACGTCGAGTAGTTGCCCTCGTACGGGTACAGGCGACCGCGGTCGACCTCGCAGATCCACTCGGCCACGTGGTCGAGGAAGTACCGGTCGTGGGTGACGGCGAGGATGGCGCCCGGGTAGTCCTTGAGGTGGGCCTCCAGCCAGAGCACGCTCTCCGCGTCCAGGTGGTTGGTGGGCTCGTCGAGGAGCAGCAGGTCGGGCTTCTCCAGCAGCAGCTTGCACAGGGCGACCCGGCGCCGCTCACCACCCGACAGGATGGTGACGTCCGCGTCCGGCGGCGGGCAGCGCAGCGCGTCCATGGCCTGCTCGAGCTGGGCGTCGAGGTCCCACGCGTCGGCGGCGTCGATGGCCTCTTGCAGCTGGCCCATCTCGGCCAGCAGCGCGTCGAAGTCGGCGTCCGGCTCGGCCATCAACGCCGAGATCTCGTTGTAGCGGTCGAGCTTGCCCTTGATCTCGGCGACGCCCTCCTCGACGTTGCCGAGCACCGTCTTCGCCTCGTTCAGCGGCGGCTCCTGCTGCAGGATGCCGACCGTGTAGCCCGGGCTGAGGCGCGCCTCGCCGTTCGACGGCTGGTCCAGGCCGGCCATGATCTTGAGGATCGTCGACTTCCCGGCGCCGTTGGGTCCGACGACGCCGATCTTGGCGCCCGGCAGGAAGTTCAGGGTGACGTCGTCGAGGATGACCTTGTCGCCGTGCGCCTTGCGCGTCTTGTACATGGAGTAGATGAACTCAGCCACTGGCTCTTCGTCCGCCTCGGTGATCGTGGGGTCGCCCCGGCGCTCGCGTGGGCTCGGGGCACTGCTGACCGGCATCGGCGACGGCGGGTCGACCGCGCAGCGGGGTGCGCGCGGTCCGACCTGCCGCACGGTCGGGTTGCCGGTGCCCCAGCCTAGGCGATCACCCGGCTGCGGCCAGCGCGAGCTCCGGCGCGACGTCGTCGGCGGGCGGTGCCCCCAGCTCGTCGTCGTCCGCGAGCTCCTCGAGCTCGGTGACGTCGGCCGGCGCCTCGTCGGACCCGGCCGCGGCGGACTGGTTGACCGTCCGCGCGAAGTGGCTGCTGCCGAACGCCAGGTTGGGGCCGAGCGCGACGGCGTCGAGCACGAGGGTGGTGCGCGGGCCCTCGGGGCCGGCCCACTCCTCGGTCGACAGCTGACCCTGCACGATCACCGGGTCGCCCTTGCGCAGGGACCGCGCCGAGTTCACCGCCATCGCACGGAACACCTTCACGTGGAACCACTCCGTCTGCGCGTCCCGCCAGGCGCCCGCGCCCTTGTCGAACCAGCGGCGCGTGCTGCCCAGCCGGAACGTCGCGTACGGGACGCCGCCGTCGCTCTCGTGGAAGATCTTCGGCTCGGTGCCGATCCACCCCACGACGGTGAGGTCCAAGGTCTGCGTGCTCATGCGTGCCTCCAGTGCCGGGCGCCCTGCGGGTGCGGGGCTCGTGCGACCAGGCTGCGCGACGGGCGGGTGCGGAGACGCTCGATCGACGAGGACCGTGGACGGGCGCACCCCGGCGTGGGGCTGTGGGCGGCTCAGCCGCGCGCGGCGGCGATGAGCTCGCGCACCGTGCGGTGCTCGGCGAGCACGGCCTCGGTGGGCACCGCGAGCCGCGCGCGTGCGACGTTCTCGAGCGCCGCGCGGCCGTCCTCCAGCACGCGCGCGGACCGTCGCCGCGCCGCCGCCCGGCGGGCCGCCACGGACCCGATCGCAGCCGCGACCGCCGCCACCACGAGCACGACCGCCCCGATCGGCGCCCACACGTTCGCGCGCGCCCCGCCGACGAGCGAGCCGACCGCGATCGAGGCCACCAGCAGCGCCACCCCCGCCAGCACCACCGCACCAGCCATCAGCCACACGGCGACCGCCGACCGCCGCGTCGAGACCGCGAGGTGCGTGAGCGCGTCGGTGACCGCGAGCCGCAGCTCGGCGGTCGACGCGACCCGCTCGGCGACGTCCTGCCCCCACCGCCGCGGCAGGCCGGTGGTGACGGCGTCGAGCCACGACGCCCGCGCGAGCCCGACGGTGTCCTCCTGCACCGCCCCGAAGCCGGGTGCGGCGCCGGACGAGCCGGCGTGGACCGCGGCGCCGACGCCGGCGGCCACGGCCGACAGGCCCACCGCGGCGGAGAGCCGGTCGACCACGTCGGTGACCGACAGCGCGGCCGGGGCGGGCTCGCGCGCGGCCACCTCGGCCGCGAGCAGCGCGGCGGCGTCGTTCAGCTCGGCCCCTGCGTGCCGCGCGGCCAGCGAGCGCGAGCTCACGGCGGTGGCCAGCAGCTCGCGCAGCACGCCGATGCCCTCCCCGGTGCGCGCGGAGGCCTCGCGGACCGGCACACCGGTGAGCCCGTCGTCGACCAGCAGGTGCTCGACGTCCGCCACCAGCTCGGCGCGGACGTCCTCCGGCACCGTGTCCACCTGGTTGAGCACCAGCACCATGGACGCCTCGTGGCCGACGAGCCGGCGCAGGTAGCCGCTGTGCAGGGCGTCGTCCGCGTACTTCTGCGGGTCGACCACCCACGCGAGCAGGTCGGCCTGCGGGAGCAGGCGGTCGACGACCTCGCGGTGCTCCGGGGCGATCGAGTCGTGGTCGGGCAGGTCGAGCAGCACGAGGCCCCGCAGGGGCGCCTCCGACTCGCCGTCGAGCAGGCTCTCGCGCTCGATCCGACGGTCGGGGACGACGCCCAGCCAGTCGAGCAGCGGCCCGCCGTCGCCTCCCCACACGCACGCCGTGATCTCGGAGGTGGTGGGCCGGCGCACGCCGACGTCGGCGAAGTCCAGGCGGCAGATCGCGTTGAAGAGGCTCGACTTGCCCGAGCCGGTGCCGCCCACGAGCGCCACGACCGTGTGGTCCACGCCGAGCGCGAGCCGCTCGCGCACCCCGTCGACGGTCGCGACGACGCTCGAGACCACCGCGGGCGCGAGGCGGGCGCCGCCGACCGCGAGCGCGCGGTCGAGCGCGTCGACCCGGGCGGTCAGGGCAGCGGTCTCGTCGCCGTGCAGGGGGCCGTCGGGGGTCGTGCTCACGTGAGTCCCTTCAGCACGGCGAGGCGGAGGCGCAGGCGGGACGCCGCGTCCTCCGCGAGGTCGGGGTCCGCCAGCACGTCCCCCACGGCGGCGCGCTCGACGGCGACCTGGCCGGCGACCCGGGCCACCAGGTCGTCGCGCAGCTCGGCGACGGCGCGCTCGCCCGCGGTGTCGATCAGGTCCACCAGCAGGTCGTGGGCCTCGCGGACGCCCGAGGCGGCGGCCAGCGCCACGGCGGCCAGCCCCTCGTCCCCGAGGGCGTGCTCGGCCTTGCGCCGACGACGGACCTCGCGCGCGACGTCGCGGCGCGGCCGGGTGACCCCGTCGGGCGACGTGTCGGCGGGTCCCGCCGTGAGCGCGGCGCGCACCACGCGGGGCCCCTGCGCGACCCAGGCGCGCGCGGCCTGCTCGGCCGTCGTCCGTCGCCCGGCCCGCAGTCCGGTCGCGGCCCACGCGGCATCGACGGAGGCCCCGCCCTCGGGCTGGTCGGCCGCGGTGAGCGCCGCCCGGAGCACCTCCTCGGTGTGGGCACCGGCGGACGTGAGCACGGCCGTCGCCGAGCGCGTCAGGTCGTCGACCAGCGGCTCGAGCGCGACGGCGCGCGCGCGACCCTCGCGGGACGAGCCCCGGACGCGCCCCGACGAGCGGACCACCGTGCCGAGCGGCGCCCCGTCGGCCGAGAGCTCCGCCCAGCGCGCCCGCACGGCACCGTCGGCGACCGCGCCGCCACGGATCGACGCCGCCGCCTGCGCGGTGGGCGCCTCGATCACCTGGTCGAGCACGCCCGCGATCCGGGCGGCCGCGTCGGCCTGTGCCTGCACGGCCTCGGCCAGCTCGTCGACCCACGGGCGCAGGGCGGCGAGCGATCCCCGCAGGGTCCGGCCGATGACCGTGCGCGCCCGGTCCGGGCCCGCCAGCATCGCGAGCCAGCGCTGGATCGGAGCGACGACCGCCGGCGGCAGCAGGCCCTCGTGCGGCCCGAGGTCGGGCACGACGAACAGGGGCGACCCCTGCAACCCGTGCCCGCGCAGCCGGTCGAGCAGGTCCCCGCGCACGGTGGGCAGCGACGCCGGCGGCACGCGGTTGAGCACCATCGCGATCGACGCCCCGCGGTCGACCGCGCCCTGCAGCACCTGCCAGGGCAGCGCGTCGCCGTACCGCGCGGCGGTCGTGACGAACAGCCAGAGGTCGGCGGCCTCGAGCAGCCGGTGCGCGGACTCCCGGTTGGACTCGAGCACCGAGTCGAGGTCGGGGGCGTCGAGCAGGGCGATCCCCCGCGGCACGTGCTCGTCCGCCACCACGCTCACCGACTCGAGGACCGGGTGGTGCGAGAGCAGCTGGGTGTCCAGGGGGTGGTGCACGAGGACGGGCCGGCGGGTGGTCGGCCGCAGCACGCCGGCCGTGCTCACCTCGGCGCCCACCAGCGAGTTCACCAGGGTCGACTTGCCCGCGCCGGTGGAGCCCGACACCACCACGACCGCAGGTGCGGAGAGTTCGGTCAGGCGCGGGACCAGGTGCTCGCCCAGCTGGTCGACCAGGCGCGCCCGGGACGCCCGCGCGGACGCGATGCCCTCGAGCTCGAGCGGGAAGCCCGTGGCCTCGACGTCCCGGCGCAGGTCGCGCACGGCATCGAGCAGGGAGGTCGCGGCGAGCGGCCGCGCCAGGACGTCGCGCGGATCGGGGGCGACGTGGCGTGCCTGTGCAGCCAGCGGCCGCACAGGTTGCGCGGGGTGCACTGGCGCCGTGCCGGGCTGCGCGCTCACGCGCCCATTGTCGCGGTGTCATCTGACCTGGCAAAACGCGCCACGCGGTGCGATCGCGCCCGGTTCGTGCGGATCGATTCGCCGGGCGGCCCGCCGTTAGGCTGTGGGCGCACGTCCAGCCCCCGTAGCTCAACGGATAGAGCAACGGCCTTCTAATCCGTCGGTTGCAGGTTCGAGTCCTGCCGGGGGCGCCATCCTGGGTCGCTGACCAGCAGGAACGTTCGCCCGTTCGCGCTCGATCTCCGCTACCGTCCGAGCATGGTGGAACGTCCCCGGTCGACCACGACCGGTCCCGGCGGCTCCGATCTGACCCCCGAACCCGTCACCGGGACCCGCACGAGGGACAAGGCCGTCATGTCGCGGCGCGAGATGGTGGTCATGGGGCTGGTGGTCGTCGTCATCGCCGTCGCGCTCGGCTGGTGGCGCTCGGCGCACGGTGCCGACACCGCGACAGCCCTGCAGGCGGGCTTCTCGGTGATCGTCGTCGTCGGCTCCGGGCTGACGGTGAACCAGGTCGCGGCCCGCCGCCGCGCGAGGCGGCGCGCCGGCCGGTAGTCACCCGAGCAGCCGCGCCACCTGCTCCGCCACCTCGTCGGGCGCCTCGAGGTACGCGAAGTGGCCGCACCGCGGCAGCACGCAGAACGTGGCCCCGGGGATCGCGTCGGCCACGTGCCGCGCCAGCTCGACGGGGACGACGTCGCCCTCCCCGTGGATCACCAGGGCCGGCGAGGTCACGCGACGCAGGGCCGGCAGCGGGTCGTACCCGGGCGAGAACCAGGTCTGCTCCCCCAGCCGTTCCTCGACGGCCCGCGCCGTGAGCACCCCCGCCGCCGTCCAGCCCGCGCGCAACCGGGGGACCACGGCGTCGAGCAGCTCGGGCCGGTGCAGCGCGCCCCGGAAGTGGAGCCGGAAGTACTCGAGGTCGACGTCCGGGTCGCCCGCCCGGAACGCGGCGGACCCGGCGAGGGCCGCCATGGCCTCCCGCTCGGCCGGGGGCCGGGCGCTGCGCCGGTGCGCGAAGTAGGCCGCAGCATCCTCCCCCGACGCCGGGGCGGAGTTCATCAGGATCAGGTGGGAGACGCGCCCCGGGTGCCGGCCGGCGTACTCCATCGCGAGCACGCCGCCCCAGCTGTGGCCGAGCAGCGCCACCGACGCCACGCCCAGGTGCTCGCGCACCAGGTCCAGGTCGGCCATCTCGGACTCGAGGGTGACGTCCTCGGGCACGACGCCCTGCGCGGACCGACCTCGGCCCCGCTGGTCGTAGTACGCGAGGGTGCAGTGCTCGGCCAGCCGGTCCAGCTCCGGCAGCAGGTACTGGTGGTCGAGGTCGGGCCCGCCGTGCAGGACGACGAGCGCGGGCCCGGTGCCGACCACCCGGACGAACAGCCGGCCAGGCCCGGCCTCGAGGTGGCCGGTGCGCACGTGCACGACGTCCAGCGTAGCCAGGCGCCGGGGTGGCGAACCCGGACGAAAGGGGCCGAATAATCCCGTGACGAGGCCTGTCCGGGCGTGGTCGAGTACTCCCACACCACCAGATCGTCCGGGCTCCGGCCCGGGCACCGTCATGCCCAGGAGCACACCGTGTACCAGACCATGTCCCACGAGCTCGCGCGCCAGGACTACGCCCAGCGCCTCGCTCAGTCCCAGCACGACCGCGCCGTCGAGGCGGCGCGGCGCGACAGGCAGCCGTCCGAGAACATCGGTCGGCCACCGGATCCGCGGCGCGCCACGGCGCGTCGGACGCCCCTCGCCGACGCGTTCGGCGCGCTGCTCCACCGGACCGCAGCCTGACCTCGGGCGCGGACCGACCCGTCACCGCGGGTTGGTCCGCGCCCGCTCTCGTGCGTGCCACCATGTCGCCATGCCGTCGCACCCCCGTCCCCGGCCCGCCGGCGGCCAGTGATGCGTCGGCACGCCACCCCGGACCCCTCCGCCGAGCAGCCCCTCCGCACCCGTCTCGCCCGGCACCTGGTCCTCTGGCTCGAGCGGGTCGGCCTCGGCCTGGCCGCGGGCGCCGGGACGCTCGGCGTCCTGCGCTGGGCGGGCACGTCGTGGACCGCGAGCCTCTGGATCGCCGGCGCGATCGCCGTCGTCGTGCCGGTCGCGGCGTGGCTGGCGTCGACGGTGCCGGGTCACGAGGACGGCGCCCGCTAGCTCAGCCGGGCGACCGACCGGCGTGCAGGCGGTCGACGATCACCACCACGCCGAGCACCGCCACCGCGAGCGCCATCGACGCCACGACGTCGGTGAGGAAGTGGTACCCGAGGTACAGCCGGCTCAGGGCCACCAGACCGGTGCCGACGACGGTCGCGATCCCCCAGCCGACCAGCCGCCCGACCGTCGGACGCCGGCTGCAGACGAGGTAGCCCGCCACGAGCAGGAAGGTCGCCGCGCCCAGCGTGTGGCCGGACGGGAACGACGCGGTCGTCTCGGCCCCCGGCACCAGCATCGTCTCCGCGGGCGGCCGGGCCCGGCCCACGAGCCCCTTGACCGCCAGCGAGATCGCCGTCGAGCCGATCATCGCCGCCGCGAGCAGCAGCGGGCGCCAGCGCTCCTTGGTGACGAGCGCCCAGACCAGGCACGCGACGCCGACGAGGATCGGCAGGACGGTGGGGCCGGACACGAACGTGATGGCCGCCAGCGCGGACGTGAAGCCGGTGGTCCGGTGCGCCACGAGCCAGTCGAGCACGGGCTGGTCGAGGTCCCAGAGGTCGTCCTTCTCGCGGACGCCGTCGAGCACCCCGAAGAACGCCGTGAGACCGGCGACGACGAGCAGCAGACCGGGCAGCACCGCCCAGAGCACCGGGCGCGCGCGGACGGTCGCGACGGGTGGGGGCGCGAGCGCCTCGTCGTGGGACATCCACCGACGCTAACCGGGGTCGGCGTCGCGCACGAGCGCAGGAGTCGGTGCCGCCCCCTAGGCTGACCTGCGTGACCAGCACGCCGACCCCCCCGCCCGCTGCCCCCGGCCAGGAGAGCGCCGACCGCATCGTCTGGATCGACTGCGAGATGACCGGCCTCGACCTGGGGGCCGACGCCCTCGTCGAGGTGGCCGCCGTCGTCACCGACTCGGAGCTGCGCGTGCTCGGCGAGGGCGTCGACGTGATCATCGCGCCGCCGCCCGAGGCCCTGGAGCAGATGAACGACTTCGTCCGCACCATGCACACCACGTCCGGCCTGCTCGACGGCCTGGCCGGCGGCACGACGCTCGAGGACGCCCAGGCGAAGGTGCTCGAGTACGTCCGCACGTGGGTGCCGGACCCGGGCAAGGCGCCCCTGGCGGGCAACTCCGTGGGCACCGACAAGGCGTTCCTCGACCGCGACATGACCGAGCTGGTGGGTCACCTGCACTACCGGGTGATCGACGTGTCGTCGATCAAGGAGCTGGCCCGCCGCTGGTACCCGCGGGTGTACTTCGCCTCACCGCGCAAGAACGGCGGCCACCGCGCGCTCGCCGACATCCTCGAGAGCATCGACGAGCTGCGCTACTACCGGGCGGCCCTGCTGCCCGCCCAGCCCGGCCCGGACTCCGCGGCCGCGAAGAAGATCGCGGCGGACGTCGTCGCGACGTCGGTCAAGGGCGCCCTGCTGCCGGAAGGCTGAGCGCGCCGGGTCGGAGGTGAGGTGCACCGCCTGCGACGTTGGCTGCGCCGGCACGACCCCGAGGGGTACGCCCTGCACCGGGCGGTCCGCCTCGCGCTGGCCGCCACGACGGTCCTCGCGGTCTGCGACCTGGTGCTCGGCGATCCCGAGGTGGTCACGTTCGGCGTCTTCGGGTCGTTCGCGCTGCTGCTCTTCGCCGACTTCCCCGGCAGCCCCGCTGGCCGGCTCGGCTCGTACCTCGGCCTCGTCGTTGTCGGCTGCCTGCTCATCGGCCTCGGCACCCTGGCGTCGTCGTCGTGGTGGGCGGCCACGCTGGCGATGCTCGTCGTCGGCACCCTCGTGGCCTTCGCCGGGACTGTGTCCGCGGCCGTCGCCTCGGCGCGCAACGCGACCCTGCTCCTGTTCGTCCTGCCCGTGACGCTCCCGGCCGCCCCGGCGGAGATCCCCGCCCGGCTCGCCGGCTGGGGCGTCGCCGCCGCGGTCTGCGTGCCCGCCGCGCTCCTGCTGTGGCCGCCCCGGGAGCACGACCGTCTGCGGTCGACGTCGGCGGCGGCGTGCACCGCGCTGGGCGCCGAGCTCGCCGCGCTGTGCGACGCCCGGCCCGCCGGCCAGGTCGACGGCGCGTTCGACGACCTGCGCCGGGCGCTGCGCGGCACCGCGTACCGCCCCGTCACCCTGACCACCGGGAGCCGCCTGCTGCTGCGGCTCGCCGACGAGCTCGAGTGGCTGCGCCAGCTGGTGCGCGTGTCGGACCAGCACGCGGTGGGCAGCTGGCCGCCGTGGACCCGGCAGGTGGTCCGCTCGTGCGCCGAGATCCTCGCGGCGGCCGGCGGGTCCCTGCGCCCGGACCCGCACACCCCCGCGGCCGCCGACGCCCGGCGCCGCCTCGACGTCGCGCTCGCCGAGCTGGCGGACACCCGGCGGAAGGCCGCCGACGAGCTGGCCGACGAGCTGGTGCGCGGCGTGCCGCTCACCGCCGACCAGCGCGACCACCACACGCAGCGCGCGCACGCCTGGGCCTACGCCGCCGAGCTGGCGGGCCGGACCGCCGCGGCCTCGGCGGCGGCCGACGCGCGCCCGCTGGTCGACCGCCTGCTCGGTCGCGGCTCGACGCCCCTGACGGTCGGACCGGTCGCCGCGGCCGGTCGGCTGGCCGCGCAGCAGGTGCGCCGCGACTCCGTGTGGCTGCAGAACAGCATGCGGACCGGCGCGGGACTGGCGATCGCCGTGCTGGTGGCGCAGCTCAGCCACGTCCAGCACGGGTTCTGGGTGGTGCTCGGCGCCATGTCGGTGCTGCGGACGTCCGCGGTCACCACCACGTCCACGGTGCTGCGCGCGCTGCTCGGCACGGTCGCGGGGTTCGTCGTCGGCGGGGGCCTGATCCTGCTGGCCGGCGACGGGCCCGCGACGCTGTGGGTGCTGCTGCCCGTCGCGGTGCTCGTGGCCGGCTTCGCGCCGCAGACCGTCTCGTTCGCGGTCGGCCAGGCCGCGTTCACCGTCGCGGTGCTGATCCTGTTCAACATCCTGCAGCCGGTGGGCTGGCAGGTCGGGCTCGTCCGCGTGCAGGACGTGGCGATCGGGTGCGCGGCCGCGCTCGTCGTCGGGCTGCTGCTGTGGCCGGGGAGCGCCGACGCGCGGGTGCGCCACGCCCTGGCCGAGGCCTATCGGACGACGTCCGACCTGCTGGTGGACACCGTCCGGCGAGCTCTCGCCCCGGACCTCACGCCCACCGACGACGACGCCGCGTCGGCGGCCCTGCGGCTGGACTCCGCGCTGCGGCAGTACCTGGCCGAGCGCGGGTTCGGGCCGGAGGGGCTCGAGACCGTGACGGCCGTGACCAACGGGGTCGGCCGGCTGCGGCTCGCGGCCGAGGCGATCGAGCAGCTGCCGCGACCCGACCCGGTCCCGTCCGCCGCCGAGGGGCAGATCACCGCGCTCCTGCTGGGCCGCTCGGCCGGCGCGCAAGGCTGGTTCCACGGCATCGCCGGCGCCCTGGTGCAGCGGGGGCTGCCGGTGCCCGACCCGCTGCCCGACGACACGCAGGAGCTCGTGGTCGGCCTGCTGGCCGCGGCGCGGCGGCCGCGCACCGACGCGGTGGCCCGACGCGACCTGCAGCTGGCCTGGGTCGGGCTCTTCCTCGACGACACCGCGGCGCTGTCGGCCAGGCTCGGCGGACCGGTCGCGCGCCTGTGCCTGGGCGGTGAACCGCGCCCGGAGACGACGTCGGGCGCCGACCAGCTGGTCGACGCCCGACGCGATGGGGTGGCTAACGGGACTTGAACCCGCGACCCCCTGGACCACAACCAGGTGCTCTACCACCTGAGCTATAGCCACCACGATCCCCCGACGCGCACGCCGGGGCGTCGAGAAGTGTACCCGAGGCTCCGAGGGTTTCTTTCATCGTCCCGTGCCCCTGGTCAGTGGCCTCGGCCACTGCCGTCCAGGGTCAGAGCCGCGCGACGACCGCGTCGGCGAAACGCTCGGCCGAGCCCTCGTCGTACGCGAAGAACAGCGACGGCTCCGTGAGCTCGAGCTCGAGCACCACGGGGTTGCCCTCGTCGTCCGGGATGAGGTCGACGCGCGCGTAGAGCAGCGGCCCGTCCACCCCCGGCGCGAGGCTCGGCAGCGCCGCGACCACGCGCTCCGCCAGCTCGCGCTCCGCGTCGCTGGCCTCGCGGGCGCTCAGGGTCTCCTCCTCGTACAGCTTCTGCTCCTCGCGGTACGGGCCCGCGAGCAACGCTCCCTTGCGGATCGAGTGGCTGAACGTGCCCTCGATGAAGACCAGCGCCGTCTCGCCGACCGTGTCGACCTTGCGCAGGTAGCGCTGGATCATCACGCGCCGGCCGACGCTCAGCAGGTTCTTCGCGTGCGTGATCGCCAGCGAGCGCTGCTGGGTGATGCCGGCGTCGTACCGACCGGTGTCGCGCGAGCCGGCGCTCACGGTCGGCTTGATGACGAAGTCGCCGAACGCGGGAAAGCGCGTGTGGATGGCCCGCGAGTCGTGGTTGCGCTCCGGGTCCAGCCAGATGGTCGGGACGATGGGCAGGCCCGCCGTCTCGAGATCGCGCAGGTAGGTCTTGTCGATGTTCCAGCCGACCACCGACGCCGGGTTGAGCAGCGTGCTGGTGCGCTCGACCTTGCGGGTCCAGTCGGCGAACTGGGCGGGCCGGTCGGTGTAGTCCCACACCGAGCGGATGAGCACGTGGGGGTACGTGCCCCAGTCGACGGTCGGGTCGTCCCAGACCACGACGTCGGTCGCGACGCCGCGGGCGAGCAGCGCGTCGCGCAGGGCGTGATCGTCGATGTCGAGCTCGGGCAGCTCGGCGCACGTGGCGAGCGCGAGGCGGGCGGTCGTCGAGGTGGTCACGTGCGCAGCGTACCGACGGGGGCGTCGTCGCCCGCTGTGGCGTGCGTCTCCTCCGACGGCTCGGTCAGGCGGTCCAGCGCGCGCACCACGGTGGCCGGCGTGGCGCTGCCGACGACGTTGCCCTGCGCGTCGTGCACCGGGAGCGGCCCGTCCACGCCGACGAACGCGGCGAGCACCTCGCCCAGCTCCGTCCCCACCGTCAGCGGCGCGCCGGACACCGCGACAGGCACGACCTCGTCCAGGTCAGCCCGCTCGAGCCGGCCGAGAGCGAGCAGCCGCGCCGTGCGTCCGCGGCCCACCAGGTCGGCGACCGCGCGCGTCGCCGGGCGCGCCACCACGTCGAGGGGGGACGCCAGCTGCTCGATGTGCGCGCCCGGGCTGAGCACCGCCACGCGGTCCGCCATGCGCACGGCCTCGTCGATGTCGTGCGTGACCAGCATCACCGTGATGCCGAGCGTGCGCTGGATGCGGGCGAACTCGGTCTGCAGCCGCCGGCGACCCACGGGGTCCACCGCGCCGAAGGGCTCGTCCATGAGCAGCACGGGCGGGTCCGTGGCCAGCGCGCGGGCGACCCCGACGCGCTGGCGCTCGCCGCCGGAGAGCTCGTGGGGGTAGCGGCGCGCGTACCGGTCCGGGGCGAGCCCGACCAGGTCGAGCAGCTCGTCCACGCGGGCGGCCGTCCGCTTGCGGTCCCAGCCGACCAGGCCCGGCACGGTGGCGACGTTCTGCGCGACGGTGCGGTGCGGGAAGAGCCCGACGTTCTGGATCACGTACCCCATGCGGCGGCGCAGGCCCACGGGGTCGACGCCGGTGACGTCCTCGCCCTCCAGGAGGATGCGGCCCGACGTCGGTTCGACCAGCCGGTTCGCCATCCGCAGCGTGGTCGACTTGCCGCAGCCCGACGGACCCACGAGCACGAGCACCTCGCCGGGGTGCACCGCGAGCGAGAGGTCGTCGACGGCAGCGCCGGCCTCGCCCGAGCCGCTCGCGTAGGACTTGCTGACGTGCTCGAAGGCGATCGCCGGGTCGTCTGCCACCTCCCGGACGCTAGCGCCTGCGTCCGACACCCGCACCGCCGGGCGCCCATCTGCCGCCCACCCCCTGCGGATGTCGGTGGGCCCGGGTACGTTTTCGGGATGCGTCTGGCCCAGGCTCCGCCCAACCCGTGGTTCTCCTGGGAGTACGTCCAGCGCAACGCCTCGGACATCACGCACGCCCTCGAGCAGCACGCATCGCTGACGTTCCAGGCCGTCGTCATCGCGTTCGTCCTCGCGCTCCCGCTCGGGGCGCTCGCCCACCTGCGGCCGCGGCTGGCCGGACCGGTGCTCGGCGTCGCCGGCGTCCTGTACACCGTGCCGTCGCTGGCCCTGTTCGCCATCCTCGCGCCGTACACCGGCATCGGGCGCACGACCGTGCTCATCGGGCTGGTCTCCTACGCGCTGCTGGTGCTCACCCGCAACGTGCTGGTGGGTCTCCAGGGCGTCGACCCGGCGGTGCGGGACGCCGCGCGCGGCATGGGCTACGGCCGCACGCGCCTGCTGTTCTCGGTCGAGCTCCCGCAGGCCCTGCCCAGCATCGTCGCGGGGCTGCGGCTGGCCACCGTGACCACCGTCGCGCTGGTCACCGTCGGCGTCGTGGTGGGGTACGGCGGCCTGGGCCAGCTGATGTTCCGCGGCTTCCGCAGCAACTACCACGCCGAGATCATGACCGCGACGGTGCTGTGCCTGCTGCTGGCCCTGGTCTGCGACCTGGTGATCGCCGGCGTCGGCCGCCGGCTGACCCCGTGGGCGCGCGTCGAGAGGCCGGTGTGACGTGGACGTCCTGACCAGCGCGTTCGCCTGGCTCAACGACCCGCTCAACTGGGTCGGGAAGAACGGGGTCCTCGCCCTCACGCGGGACCACATCGTGGTGTCCGTGCTCGCCGTGCTGCTCGCCGCCGTCGTCGCTCTGCCTGTCGGTCTGTGGCTCGGGCACCGCGGCCGGGGCGGGACCGTGGGGGTCGTCGTCGCCAACACCACGCGGGCGCTGCCCACGCTCGCGCTGCTCACCCTCCTCGCCGCCACCGGGCTGTTCGGCAACACCGCGACGGTGCTCGCCTGCGCGGTCTTCGCCGTCCCGCCGCTGCTCACCAACACGGTGACGGGCCTCGGGGAGGTCGACGCCGACGTGCGCGACGCGGCGCGCGGGGTCGGCATGTCGGGCCGGCGCAGCCTCTGGGCCGTCGAGCTGCCGCTCGCCGTCCCGCTCATCGCCGCGGGGGTGCGCACGGCGTCCGTCCAGGTGCTCGCCACGGTGCCGCTCGCGGCGCTCGTCGGGGGCCGCAGCCTCGGCACGATCGTGGTCACGGGGTTCGGCACCCAGGACTACGGCCAGGTGCTCGCGGGCGGCATCCTGGTCGCCGGGCTCTGCCTGGTGGCCGAGGGGCTGCTGGCGATCGCGCAGTACGTGCTGACTCCCCGCGGCCTGCGCGCGCTCGCCCGGGACTCGTCGGACGGCCCCACCCGGCGAACCCGCCGGTCACACATCACGTCGCCAGGGGTTGCCGTGCCCGCGGCGAGCAGATCGAATAGGTCCGGCCCATCTTCGTGACTCTGTCGACGGCGTCCCCCGATCGTCATCCGGCACCCCAGCCCCGCCCCTGCTGACTCCCCGAGGAGAGCACCATGCGAGCGAGTCGCTCCACCACCCTGACCCTCATCGCCATCGCCACCCTGGCGCTCGGCGCCTGCGGGGCCCCCGGATCGGGCGGGGGCGAGGCCGAACCGACCTCCTCCAGCTCGTCCGGGCTCGCCGCCTGCGACCCCATCGCCGGCGACAAGCTCGTCGTCCTCGAGGACGACAAGGGCCTGCAGAACGCCGACAACATCATCCCGGCGGTGAACAAGGCAGCCGCCGCGGCGCACCCGTCCATCGTCGAGCTCCTGGACACGGTCTCGGCCGCGCTCGACACCGACAAGCTCATCGCGCTGAACAAGGCCGTCGACATCGACCGGAAGACGTCGAGCGAGGTGGCCACCACGTTCGTCGAGGACGAGAAGCTCGCCGCGACCGACACGTCCGGGTCCGGCACCTCCCTGGTCATCGGCGCGGCCAACTTCTCCGAGAGCGCCACGCTCGCCGAGATCTACGCCGCCGTGCTGCGGACCGCCGGCTACACCGTCGAGGTGCGGACCATCGGCAACCGCGAGACGTACCTGCCGCCCCTCGCGGACGGCACGCTCACCGCGGTCCCGGAGTACGCGGCGACGCTCGCGGACTTCCTCAACGCGCAGCAGAACGGGGCCGACGCGAAGTCGGTGGCCTCGGCAGACGTCGACGCGACCGTCGCCGCCCTGACTCCGCTCGCGGACGCCGCCGGCCTGGTCGTGGGCAAGCCGTCCGCGGCGCAGGACCAGAACGCGTTCGCCGTGACCAGCGAGTTCGCCGCGAAGCACGACGTCAAGACGCTCAGCGACCTGGCCGCCACGTGCGGCGGCCTCGTGCTGGCCGGCCCGGCCGAGTGCCCCGAGCGCCCGTTCTGCCAGCTGGGCCTCGAGGACACGTACGGGCTCGAGTTCGCCGACTTCAAGTCGTACGACTTCGGCCTGATCGGTCAGGCCGTGCGCAAGGGTGAGGCCGCCATCGGTCTCGTCCTGTCGAGCGACGGGTCGCTCGCGGCCGACAGCTGACCGCGGGGACGAAGGCGGGTCCGACCGGGGAGAACCGGTCGGGCCCGCCTTCGTGCGTCGGCTGGCTGGGCGTCGAGGCGACCCCTTGCGGGTCTCGCGAACCCCTCTGCTTGGCCCCACGACGCCCCGGCGGGACGATGGCGCGATGGCGTGGTCCCCGCCGCCGGACGCGAGCCCGGACCGCTCGCCGCGCCCGTCGGCGGCGATGTGGACGTGCCCACGGTGCCGGCGCACCTTCGCCCAGCGGAACCAGGTGCACACCTGTGCGCCGCTGGGCGACCTCGACCGCCACTTCGCCGGCACCGATCCCGCGGTCCGCGCGACGTTCGACCGCGTGCTGGCCGTCGTCCGGTCGTTCGGGCCGGTCGACGTGCTCCCGGAGAAGTCCCGCGTGGCCCTGCACGTGCGGATGTCGTTCGCGGCGTTCACGCCCCGCCGGCACTGGCTCGACGGCCACCTCGTGCTCGCCCGCCGCGTGGACAGCCCTCGGTTCCGGCGGATCGAGGTCTTCTCGCCGCGCAACGTGCTCCACGCCGTGCGCCTGGCCGCGCCGAGCGACGTCGACGACGAGCTGGTCGCCTGGCTGCGTGAGGCGTACGCCGTCGGTCGGCAGGACCACCTCTCCTGACGTGGCGCCGGCGGCGGACTACGGTCGGGGAGATGGCGAGCATGAACGAGCGTCTGCGCGACGCGGCGAACTCCCACGACCCGGCCCGGGTAGCGGCCCTGATGGCGCCCGACTACGACAGCGCCCAACCCGTCCATCCGGGCCGGTCCTTCGTCGGGCGGGCGCAGGTGCTCGCCAACTGGACGTCGGTGTTCGAGGGCGTCCCCGACTTCGAGTCCGAGCTGCTGGCATCCGCGTCCGCCGGTGACACCGAGTGGGGCGAGTGGCGGTGGCACGGCCGGCACGCCGACGGCGCGCCCTTCGACCTGCGCGGCGTGACGATCTTCGTCATCCGCGACGACGCGGTCGTCGCCGGCAGGCTGTACATGGAACCCGTCGACGAGACGGGCGAGGACATCGACACCGCGGTCCAGGAGCTCTACGGACCCCGCTGACGACGAAGGGCCTCCCCCAGCGTTGCTGCTGGTGAGAGGCCCTTCGATGGTGCGCCATCAGGGACTCGAACCCCGAACCCGCTGATTAAGAGTCAGCTGCTCTGCCAATTGAGCTAATGGCGCGCGGTTGAGAACGCTAGCAGGCCGGGCGCCCGATCTGCCAATCGAGACCGCCGGTCGTGACCACCGTCACGAGTCCTGCGCCCTCGGCTCCTCGTCCCACCAGGTCGACTCCGGGAGCCCCTCGGACTCGAGGATCTGGGCGGACGTGGCTTCGGGGGTCACCAGGTCGACGATGAGGGCGAGCGGGACGTGCTCGGCGAGCAGGTCGAGCACGGGCTGGGTGGTCTGCTCGTCGTCGGCAGACGGCGGTGTCTTCTCAGTCATGGTCGACCTCCTCGGGGCTCTCCGGTCGTACGGCCGGGATGCCCCGTCCGTTCATGGCACCACCCGGGCCGTGCCGGTGCAAGTGCTCGGAACCGGCGGTCGGGTGCAGGAGAGGAACGCTCAGAGATAGAGCCCGGTTCCCTCGCCGGCGGCGCGGGGCTCGGCCACGGCGTGCACGTCCTTCTCGCGCAGGAGCACGTAGGTGGCCCCGCCCAGCTCGACCTCGGCGCGCTCCTCGGGGTCGAACAGCACCCGGTCGCCCACCTCGACCTGGCGGACGTGCTGCCCGGCCGCCACGACGGCGCCCCAGGCGAGGCGCTTGCCGACGACGGCGGTCGCGGGGATGACGATGCCGGCGGACGAGCGGCGCTCCCCCGCCTCGCCGTCGAGCGAGACGAGGAGCCGGTCGTTGAGCATGCGGATGGGCAGCTCGCTGCGGTCGGACGTGGGCGTGCTCACGAGCCCGACGCTACCTCGCGCGCCGACGTAGGCTGGCCGCAGCCCGACCACCCCGTCCGCCAGGAGAACCCGTGCCCCGCCTCGCCGTCGGCGACCTCGCCCCCGACTTCACGCTGCCCACCGCCGACGGGGGGACCGTCACCCTGTCCGACCTGCGCGGTCGTCGCGTCATCGTGTACTTCTACCCGGCGGCGATGACCCCGGGCTGCACCACGCAGGCGTGCGACTTCCGCGACAACCTCGCGTCCCTGCAGGGCGCGGGGTTCGCCGTCGTCGGCGTCTCGCCCGACCCCGTCGACAAGCTCGCCGAGTTCGTCGCGCAGGAGCACCTGACGTTCCCGCTCGGCTCCGACCCCGAGCACGCGGTGCTCGAGGAGTGGGGCGCGTGGGGCGAGAAGCTCAACTACGGCAAGACGGTGGTCGGCGTGATCCGCTCGACGGTCGTCGTCGACGCCGAGGGCCGCGTCGAGCTCGCGCAGTACAACGTCAAGGCCACGGGCCACGTCGCCAAGCTGCGCCGGGACCTCAAGGTCGCCTGACCGGTGTGGGAAACTTCCGCTGCGCGGGAGTGGTGAAACGGCAGCCACGCCAGGTTTAGGTCCTGGTGCCCGAGAGGGCGTGCGGGTTCAAATCCCGTCTCCCGCACGCGACAAGGGCCGGTCCCCTCGGGGGGACCGGCCCTTCGTGCGTACTGATCAGGCCGTGGTGGCGGCCGCGGCGATCTTCTCGCGCACCTCGTCCATGTCGAGCGCCTTCACGGCCTCGACCACCTGCTCCAGCGCGGGAGCGGGCAGCGCGCCGGCCTGGTTGAACACCAGGATCCCGTCGCGGAAGGCCATGAGGGTCGGGATCGAGAAGATCTGCAGCTCGGCGGCGAGCTCCTGCTCAGCCTCCGTGTCGACCTTCGCGTGCACGACGTCCGGGTGGTTCTCCGAGGAGTCCTCGAAGACGGGACCGAAGCGCTTGCACGGCCCGCACCACTCCGCCCAGAAGTCGACAAGGACGATCTCGTTGTCCTTGATGGTCTGGCCGATCGTGCTGCCGGTCAGCTCTGTCGTCGCCATGACGTTCCTCCAGTCTCGGTTGCTGCGCGTTGCTGCGAGGTAGAGCACGCAACCACCGACGACTATTCCCGAGGACGCCGTGACGCACACCTCGGGGCGGGGTGATCCGGGCGGCTGTGCGCGCCGTCTCGTCGTCTGCCGCGACCGCGGGGTAGACATGGTCAGTGACCGCTTCCGCCGAGTACCCCCGCGGCCCCGAACGCCCTGCCGGCTGGCTGAGCGCCGACGAGATCTCCCGCGCCCGCACCCAGCTGCCCATCCTCTACGTCGACGCCATCCCGGTGCGCGTGGACGACTCGGGCGACGTCGTGCAGGTGGGCCTGCTCCTGCGCGTGACCCAGGAGGGCGTGATGTCGCGCGCGCTCGTGTCGGGCCGCGTGATGTACCACGAGCGGGTGCGCGACGCCCTCGTGCGGCACATCGAGAAGGACCTCGGGCCCGTGGCGCTCCCCCAGATCCCCGCCTCGCCGCAGCCGTTCACCGTCGCCGAGTACTTCCCGACGCCCGGCGTCACGCCGTACCACGACGCCCGCCAGCACGCGGTGTCGCTCGCCTACGTCGTGCCGGTGCTGGGCGACTGCCGGCCGCAGCAGGACGCGATCGACCTGGCGTGGATGACGCCCGAGGAGGCGTGCGCCGAGCAGATCCAGTTCGAGATGAACGGCGGTCAGGGCCTGCTGCTCCGGCAGGCGATGGGGCACGTCGGCCGCCTGCCCTGACCGGTGCTCAGCCGAGCGTGAGCTGCGGCCAGTCCGCCAGGTCGGCGCGCATGCGGCGGTCGTGGGTGGCCACGACGACGGCCGCGGACGTGGCGCGCAGCGCCGCCGTGAGCTCGTCGACGAGCCCCACGGACAGGTGGTTGGTGGGCTCGTCCAGGATCAGCACGTGCGGCGCCGCGAGCAGTGCGCACGCGAGGTCGAACCGGCGCCGCTGACCCACCGACAACTCGCGCAGCGGGCGGTCCAGGTCGTCCTCCGTGAGCAGCCCGAGAGCCGCGACGGGCACCAGCTGCCCCGGGTCGAGCAGCTCGGCCTCGAGCAGCGTCAGCGCGTGCCGGGCGTAGGCGTCGAACCCCGAGAGCTGCTCGGCGACGCCCGCGGCTCGCGGATGGGCGACCACCGCGGCCGCGTGCTCGGTGGGTCCCTCCTGCGCGAGCACTCCCAGCCGCACGCCGGGCGCGATGGTGCGGACGCCGCGGTCGAGCGCGACCGAGCCCGCCAGCGCGGCGAGCAGCGTCGACTTCCCGGAGCCGTTGGGTCCCGTGACCAGCAGCCGCCCGCACGCCGGCACGTCGATCCGCACGCCCGCGAGGTCGAGCCGGCCCGCGACCAACGGCGCGCGCAGGTCGAGCAGCGGGCCGGGCTGGGGCTGCGCGGGCAGCGACGGCAGGTCGGGGAACGTGAGCACCAGCGGCGGGGCCGGCACCTCGACCGCCTCGGCCTCGAGCTTCTGGATGAGCCGGTCGGCGGCCTTGACGTGCCCGCGCGCCCGGGTGGCACGACGGTGCGCCTGGGAGCCCTTGGGCGGCCGCCACTCGTCGGAGAGGTTCTCGTACGTCGAGTCGAGCCGCTCCGCCAGCGCCACCGCCCGCTTGCGCTCGGCCCGGTACCGCGCGCGCCAGCGCCGGATCATCTGGCTCTTGAGGAACCGGTAGTCCGAGTACCGCGTCGCGCCGTACAGCGCGGGGCGGCCGTCCATGGCCGGGTCGAGGTCGAGGATCGCGGTCATCACGTCGTCGAGCAGGCGCCGGTCGTGCGTGACGATGACCACCGCCCCCGGCCACTGCCGCAGCTGCGCGGTGAGGTAGTCGATGCCGGCGGCGTCGAGGTGGTTGGTGGGCTCGTCGAGCAGCAGCAGGTCCGCCCGCTCCCCGATCCGGCACGCGAGCCGCACCCGGTACCGCTCGCCCACGCTCAGCCGGTCCAGCCGCCGGTCCGGGTCGCGCGGGGCACCGAACCGGGTCAGCGCCTCGTCCACGCGACGGTCGGCGTCCCAGGCCGCCAGGTGCTCGTACCGGGCCACCGCGGCCGTGAGGCGCGCGAGGTCGCCCGACTCGTGGTCGAACCCCGCGATCGCCGTCTCGAGCTCGCCGGCCGCGGCCCTGACCCCGGCCAGGGCCTCGCCGACGAACGTGCCGACGGTCGCCGACGCGGGCGCGTCGAGCTCCTGCTCGACGGTCGCGAGCGTGCCCGCGCGGCGCACCGACCCGCTCTGCGGCGCCAGCTCGCCGGCAAGCAACCGCAGCAGAGTCGTCTTGCCCGCGCCGTTCTCGCCGACGACGCCGACCCGGTCCCCCGCGCTGACCGTGAGGTCGACCCGGTCGAGCACGGCGTGCCCGGGGTAGCCGTAGGTGACCGCGTCCGCCACCAGCTGGACGTCGCCCACGGCCGGTCGGTCGTCACTCACCGCAGGTCATCCGCCGAGCACCCGGACGAGCGTGGGGACCAGGGCGCGGAACGCGGTGCCGCGGTGGCTGATCGCGTTCTTCTCCTCGGGGCTGAGCTCGGCGCAGGACCGGGTCTCGCCGACCGGCACCAGGATCGGGTCGTACCCGAAGCCGCCCGCGCCCCGGGGCTCGGTGGCGAGCACGCCCTCGAGCGTCCCCGTCTCGACGTGCTCGAAGCCGTCCGGCGTCACCAGCGCGGCCGCGCACACGAAGCGCGCGCGCCGGTGCGGCTCGGCGATGTCGGCCAGCTGCGCGAGCAGGAGGGTGAGGTTGGCCGCGTCGTCCCCGTGCCGCCCGGCCCAGCGCGCGGAGAAGATGCCCGGCGCCCCGCCGAGCACGTCGACCGCGAGCCCGGAGTCGTCCGCGACCGCCGGCAGACCCGTGAAGGCGGCCAGCGCGCGCGCCTTGAGCAGCGCGTTCTCCGTGAACGTCACGCCGTCCTCGACCGGTTCGGGCGCGCCGACGTCCCGCGCGCCCACCACCGACTCGGGGTCGAGCCCGGGCAGCACGGGCGCGAGGATCGCGCGGAGCTCGCCGACCTTGTGCGCGTTGTGCGTGGCGAGCACCAGCCGGGCGCCCAGGGGCACGCTCACAGGTCGACCGGGACCAGACGCGTGCCGGACCCGTCGCCGGGCGCCGAGGCCAGCGCCGCGGCCTGCAGCGCCGTCAGTCGCGTGGTGCCGGACACCGCGAGGTCGAGCAGCGAGTCCAGCTCGGCACGGTCGAACGGGGCGTGCTCCGCGGTGCCCTGGACCTCGACGAACGTGCCCGAACCGGTGACCACGACGTTCATGTCGGTCTCGGCGCGGACGTCCTCGACGTACGGCAGGTCGAGCACGGGCAGCCCGTCGACGATCCCGACCGAGACGGCCGCCACCGAGTCGCGCAGCACCACCTTGTTCTTGGGGATGTGCTTGTTCTCGACCGCCCACGCGACCGCGTCGGCCAGCGCCACGTACGCCCCGGTGATCGACGCCGTCCGCGTGCCGCCGTCCGCCTGCAGGACGTCGCAGTCGAGCACGATCGTGTTCTCGCCCAGCGCCGAGACGTCGATGATCGCGCGCAGCGACCGCCCGATCAGCCGGGAGATCTCGTGCGTGCGCCCGCCGATGCGCCCCTTGACCGACTCACGGTCGGACCGGCTGGACGTGGCGCGCGGCAGCATCGAGTACTCGGCGGTGACCCAGCCCTCGCCGGACCCCTTCTTCCAGCGCGGCACGCCCGGCGTGAACGACGCCACGCAGAGCACCTTGGTGCCGCCGAACTCGACGAGCACGCTGCCCTCGCCGGCCGCGAGGAACCCCCGGGTGAGGGTCACGGGACGCAGCTCGTCGGGGGCGCGGCCGTCGGCCCGGACGCGCGCGACGGAGGACGTGGAGGGAGCAGAAGTCATGCGGACGAGCCTAACGGCGCGCCCCGACACCCCTCGACGCGGTCCGTCCGGAGCGCGGAGCCCCTCGCGCGACGTCCGCACCCGATCGGGTCCCAGCCCCACGGAGTGCGGACGTCCGCGTGACGTCCGCACCCGATCGGGTCCCAGCCCCACGGAGTGCGGACATCCGTGTGACGTCCGCACTCGATCGGGTCCCAGCCCCACGGAGGCGGACATCCACGCGACGTCCGCACCCGATCGGGTCCCAGCCCCACGGAGTGCGGACGGTGCCGGAGCTCGCTACAGGGCGTGCACCTGGCCCGGGCGGGCCAGGTCGATCGGGCCCGCGTACACCTGCGCGGCCTCGGCCAGCGTGACCGCCGGGTCGTTCCACGCGGGGATGTGCGTGAGCACGAGCCGCCCGACGCCGCCGCGCGCCGCGGCCTCGCCCGCCCGTCGGCCGGTCAGGTGCACGCCGCGCAGGGCGTCGTCGCGCCCCTCGAGGTACGCCGCCTCCGACAGCAGCAGGTCGGCCCCCGCGGCGAGGGCGTCGAGGCCGGCGCAGGCGTCGGTGTCGCCCGTGTAGGCGAGCGTCACCGTGCGCGCGGGGTCCGCCTCGGCCGGCCCGGACACGCGGATGCCGAACGCGGGGATCGGGTGCTCGACGGGCACCGGCTCGAGGGTCAGCGGACCGACCGTGACCGGCGACCCCACCCGCCACTCGACGACGTCGAACTGGGCGTCGGTGCTGGTGGCCGGGTCCTTGCCGGACAGCTGGGCGAGGCGCTCGGCCGTCCCGGCCGGGCCGTGCACCGCGACGGGGGCGCACGGCCCGTCCGGGTGGTACCGGCGCAGGACGTTGAGCACGACCATGTCGGCCACGTGGTCCGCGTGCAGGTGCGACAGCCCGATCGCGTCCAGCGCGGTGGGGTCGCCGTAGCGCTGCAGCGCGCTCAGCGCGCCGTTGCCCAGGTCGAGCAGGACGGTCCATGTGCGACCGTCCGCGTCCTCGGCCTGCACCAGGTACCCGGACGCCGCGGAGTCCGGGCCCGGGAACGAGCCGGCGCAGCCGAGGACCGTGAGCCTCACCGCAGGGCCGCGCTGGACTCGACGGTCTCGACCTCCGGGCCGAGGAAGCGCCGCGCGAGGGTGCGGAACTGCGCCGGGTCGCCGGTGGCGAGGAAGCGGTGGTCGGGCGGCCCGGCGGCCGGGTCGCGCTCGAGGTCGTGGGCCACGAGGGTGCGGTAGACGTCCTTGGCGGTCTCCTCGGCGCTGGACACCAGGGTGACCTCCTCGCCCATGACGTACGAGATGGCGCCGGTGAGCAGCGGGTAGTGCGTGCAGCCGAGCACGAGGGTGTCGACGCCGGCCTCGCGCACCGGGTCCAGGTACTCGTGGGCGTACGCGAGGACCTCGGGCCCGGACGTGATGCCCGCCTCGACCAGCCGGACGAACTCCGGGCACGCCCGCGTGGTCAGCTCGATGCCGGGCGCCACCGCGAACGCGTCGTCGTAGGACCGGGACTCGACCGTGGACTTGGTCGCGATGACGCCGATGCGGCCCGACCGCGTGGCGGCCACGGCGCGGCGCGCGGCGGGCAGGATCACCTCGACCACCGGGATGCCGCGGCGCAGGGTGTAGCGCTCGCGGGCGTCGCGGAGCATGGCCGACGAGGCGGTGTTGCACGCGATGACCAGCAGCTTCACGCCGGCGTCCACCAGGTCGTCCATGACCTCGAGCGCGTGCGCCCGCACCGCCGCCAACGGCTTGCTGCCGTACGGGGTGTTGAGCGTGTCGCCGATGTAGACCGTGGACTCGTGCGGCAGCTGGTCGAGGATCGACCGCGCCACGGTGAGCCCGCCGACGCCGGAGTCGAAGATGCCGAGGGGGGCGTCGTTCACGCGGTCGAGCCTAGCTGCTCCGCGGTCACGGTTCCGCCGGGCGACCGTGCGCGCGCAGGTCGTGCAGCAGCACGTCGACCAGCGACTCCTGCAGCCAGCTGAGGGCGCCGTAGACGGCGACGAGGTAGCGGCGCGCGGCCGGGTCGAGCAGCTCGGCCTCCGCGTCGTCGAGCTCCGCCTGAGAGGAGACCAGGAGCGCGTCGTACAGCTGCTCCGCCTGCTCGTCCGTGTGGATGCCGAGGCGCTCCGCGAGCACCAGGCGCAGGTCGGTGAGGGCGGCGGCGACGTCCTTCGCGTCCTCCGGGGCGACCACGAACGCGTCGGACCGCCAGCCCTCGGTCGGCGTCGTCAACGCGCTCCAGAGCCGCGTCAGCCGCGCGATCTTGCCGGCGCGCAGGTCGTCCTCGGTGAGCCGGCGGAACTCGGCGGCGACCTGCGGGTCGTCCCGGGAGGCGTCGGGCAGCAGGCGGCGCACGGCCGGGTCCGACGGCGGCGCGAGGGGCTCGAGGCTCATGCGGGGCGTGCCGTCGGACGGGTCGGCGCTCGCCGGGCCGGGCGCCTCGAGCCGCCCGGCGCCCAGCAGCTCGGCGACGTCCGCCACCAGGGCGGCGACGACCTCGCGCTCGTCGGCGTCGAGCCGCGCGGCGTACATGCCGCGCCGGCGCCGGAACCCCCGCATCACTGACCGCTGCGCTGGAGCGTCGCCCAGAGCCCGAACTCGTGCATCGCCTGCACATCGACCTCCATCGCCTCGAGCGACCCGGTCGAGACCACCGCCCTCCCCTGCTCGTGCACCTGCCGCATGAGCCGCTCCGCCTTCTGTCGCGGGTGCCCGAAGTACGACTCGAACACGTACGTCACGTAACTCATGAGGTTGACCGGGTCGTTCCACACGATCGTCACCCACGGATCGGCGACCGCGGCTTCCTGAGCCTCCTCGACGCTGGCGTCGGGAAGGGTCTGCACTGGCACGGCGTCCACTGTAGGTGCGGGCAGGACCCGGTGGACACGCGCGGTCGCACCCGTCCCCCTACGTTGGGGCCATGACGGCTCCGCAGGCGCCCAGCGCCGCGCTCCTGACCGACCGCTACGAGCTGACGATGCTGCAGGCCGCGCTGGCCGACGGCACGGCCGACCGCCGGTGCGTCTTCGAGGTGTTCACGCGGCGGCTGCCGCCCGGCCGGCGGTACGGCGTGCTGGCCGGCACGGGCCGGGTGCTGGAGTCGCTCGACCGGTTCCGGTTCGGCGCCGCCGAGCTCGACTGGCTGGCGCAGGCGGAGGTGGTCGACGACGCGACCCTGGCGTACCTCGAGGGGTACCGGTTCACCGGCTCGATCGTCGGGTACGCCGAGGGCGAGGTGTTCTTCCCGTCGTCGCCGGTGATGGTCGTCGAGGGCAGCTTCGCCGAGGCCGTGCTGCTGGAGACCCTGGTGCTCTCGATCCTCAACTTCGACTCCGCGGTCGCGTCCGCCGCCTCGCGCATGACCAGCGCGGCCGTGGACCGCCCCGTGCTGGAGATGGGGTCGCGCCGCGCGCACGAGGATGCCGCGGTCGCCGCGGCGCGCGCGGCGGTGGTCGCCGGTTTCGTCGGCACGTCGAACCTCGAGGCCGGCCGGCGGTACGGGCTGCCGACGATCGGGACGGCCGCGCACGCCTTCACCCTGCTGCACGACGACGAGGCGGACGCGTTCGCGTCGCAGGTGGCGGCGCTCGGCACCGGGACGACGCTGCTGGTGGACACCTACGACGTGCGCCGCGGCGTCGAGCTCGCGCTGGCCGCGGCCGGCACGGGGCTCGGGGCGGTGCGGCTCGACTCCGGCGACCTGGGCGTCCTCGCGCACGAGGTCCGCGCCCAGCTGGACGCGGCCGGCGCTCGGGGCACCAAGATCACGGTGACGTCCGACCTGGACGAGTACGCGATCGCGGCCCTCGCGGTGGCGCCCGTGGACAGCTACGGGGTGGGCACGTCGGTGGTGACGGGGTCCGGGGCCCCGACCTGCGGGATGGTCTACAAGCTGGTCGCCCGCGAGGGCGGCGACGGGGTGCTCGCCCCGGTGGCCAAGGCGGCGCGGGGCAAGACGAGCGTGGGCGGCCGCAAGGCGGCGGCGCGGCGGCTGGGCGCCGACGGTCGCGCGGCCGAGGAGGTGCTGGTCACCGGCGCCGACGACGCGGTGCGCGGGTGGTCAGCGACGGACGCGACCCTGCGCCCGCTGCACGTCCCGCTGGTCGCGGGGGGTGTGGTGGACCCGCGCTGGGTGGGCGCGGACGGCGTCCGGCACGCAGCAGAACGGCACCGCGCCTCGCGGGACGAGCTGCCGCGCGGGGCGCGGCGGCTGTCTGCCGACGAGGCAGCGGTGCCGACCGTGACGCTGCGGCTCGGGGACTGAGGGGCCCGAGCCGCAGCGTCGGTACTGCGCTGACGTGGCCGGGGCGTGCGGCGGGCGGAGAGACGATCAGCACGCCCGCGCCGCACCCGGCCGGGCTAGACCCGCGAGCCGCGCCGACCGACCAGCCCGAGGATCAGGCTGACGACGAGCACGATCACGCCGATCCAGATGAGCCAGTGCCCGATGGTCGTCGCGACGCCGAGGACGACGAGGACGACACCGACAAGGATGAGGATGAGCCAGGTAGGCATGGTTGACCCTTTCGATCTGTGGTCACCGATCCGGCATCCGGGGGTACCCGGCGCCGTGTGTCACGGGGACAAACCTGACAGGGGAAACCGCCTCCGGCACGTCGAGCGAAAAGTTGCGCGGGGGAACCGAAATGCTATGTGGTCACCTGTCCAAGCCGGTGACCTGCAGCTTTACCCGTCTTTGAGGGTGTCCGTATGATGAGACGCGCCTTGCGGGGCGGGTCGCCGCAGGCGTATCCGCGCGACGCCCCTAGCGCTTGCCGACGAACCACCCGCGCACCATGGCCACCCGGGCCGTGAGCTGGTCCGGGTCGGCGAGGGCGACCTCGGGTCCCCCGCACCGCCGCCGCAGCTCGTTGTGCACCGACCCGTGCGGCTGCCCGCTCTTGCGCGCCCACGCCCCCACCAGCTGCGACAGCTCCTTGCGCAGCTCCGCCTGCTTGCGGTGGTCCATCTCCGCCAGCGGCTCGACCACCTTCTTGCGGCCGCTGATCTGGTCCGCCTGCCGCTGCCGCAGCAGCGCCGACACCTGGTCGGCGTCCAGCAGCCCGGGCAGGCCGAGGAAGTCGAGCTCCTCCTCGGAGCCCATCTCCGCGCCCGTGCCGAACTCGCCGCCGTCGAAGAGCACCCGGTCGAACGACGCCTGCGCCTCGAGCGCCTCGAACGCGCCCTGCTTGCCGTCCGGCCCGATCTCGTCGGGTCCGTTGCGCTCGCGGTTGGCCTCGGCCAGCGCGTCGTCGTCGAGCCCGATGTCGACGCCCTGCTCCTCGAGCGTCTTGGGGCGGTCCAGCGCGTGGTCACGCTCGAGCTCGAGCGTGTGGGCCAGCGCCAGCAGCTGCGGGACGCTCGGCAGGAACACCGAGGCGGTCTCCCCGCGCCGGCGCGCGCGCACGAAGCGACCGACGGCCTGCGCGAAGAAGAGCGGCGTCGCGGTGCTGGTGGCGTAGACCCCGACGGCGAGCCGCGGCACGTCGACCCCCTCGGAGACCATGCGCACCGCGACCAGCCAGCGCGAGTCGCCCGCCGAGAACTCGTCGATCCGGTCGCTCGCGCCGTCGTCGTCGGACAGGACGATCGTCGGCGACTTCCCGGTGATCCGCGCGAGGTGGCCGGCGTAGGCCCGGGCGTCGGTCTGGTCGGTCGCGATGACCATCGCGCCCGCGTCCGGGATGGCGCGCCGGACCTCGGAGAGCCTGCGGTCGGCCGCCGCGAGGACGCTGGGGATCCACTCGCCGTTGGGGTCGAGCGCGGTGCGCCACGCCTGCGCGGTGATGTCCTTCGTGAGCGGCTCCCCCAGGCGCGCGCTGATCTCGTCGCCCGCCTTCGTGCGCCACCGCATCGACCCGCTGTACGACAGGAAGATCACCGGGCGCACGACGTGGTCGCGCAGCGCGTCGCCGTACCCGTACGTGTAGTCCGCGACGCTGCGCCGGATCCCGTCGCTCTTGCGGTCGTACCGCACGAACGGGATGGCCGCGGTGTCGGACCGGAACGGCGTGCCCGTGAGCGCGAGCCGGCGGGTGGCGCCCTCGAAGGCCTCGCGCACCGCGTCGCCCCACGAGAGGGCGTCGCCGCCGTGGTGCACCTCGTCGAGGATCACCAGGGTGGGCGCGGCCGCCGTCCGGGCCGCGTGCAGCGCGGGCTTGCTGGCCACCTGCGCGTACGTGACCGCGACCCCGTCGAACCCGTGGCCGTGGCGGCCCTGCGCGTTGCTGAAGTTGGGGTCGAGCGTGATGCCCACCCGCGCCGCCGCGTCGGCCCACTGCCGCTTGAGGTGCTCGGTGGGCGCGACGACGGTCACGCGGCGCACCAGCCTCGCCTCGAGCAGCTCGGTCGCGATCCGCAGGGCGAACGTCGTCTTGCCGGCGCCGGGGGTGGCCACCGCGAGGAAGTCGCGCGGGTTGGCCGTCCGGTACTGCTCGATCGCCTCGGCCTGCCAGGCGCGCAGCTTGCCCGCGGTCCCCCACGGCGCACGCGCAGGGAACGCCGGCGGCAGCTGGGACGCCGCCGACGAGGACGCGTGGGTCGAGGGGAGGGAGGACGGGCGCGGGGCGGCCGTCACGCGCCGCCGCTGCCGGGGTTGCGGCCGAAGCCCCACTTCCGGCCGCCGCCGGAGCCCTTGCCGCCCTCGTTCTTGTCGCCGTCCTGGGGCTCCCGGAGACCCTCGTAGATCTCCTTGCAGACCGGGCAGACCGGGAACTTGTTCGGGTCCCGGCCCGGCACCCAGACCTTGCCGCAGAGGGCGATGACGGGCTTGCCGCTCAGGGCGGAGTCGAGGATCTTCTCCTTGCGCACGTAGTGCGCGAAGCGCTCGTGGTCGCCCGGCTCGACCTGCTCGCGGGTCTCCTCACGCTCGAGCACGCTGGTCGACGTACCCGGGTCGGAGGAGAACGGGTCGTCGGGTCCGGTGCGCTCGGGCAGGGGCTCGCTCATGGCCACGAGTGTACGTCGGGGGTCCGACGCGCCCCGGGTGAGTCCGGGGTGCGGAAGGTCACCGCGCCCGCTCAGAGTCCTTGCCAGGCGGGCTTTGCCGCGAACGTCTCGCGGTAGTAGTCGGCGAGCTGCAGGCGGCTCGCGGCCGCGTCGTCGACGAGCACCGTCACGTGCGGGTGGTGCTGCAGGATCGTCGCCGGCCACATCGCGCTGACCGGTCCCTCGACCAGCTGGTGCACGGCCTCGGCCTTGCCCTTGCCGGTCGCCAGGAGCACCAGGTGGCGGGCCGACATGATCGTCGCCAGACCCTGCGTGAGGCAGTGCTGCGGGACCTTGTCGATGTCCCCGCCGAAGAACCGGGCGTTGTCCTCGCGCGTCTGTCGCGTGAGGGTCTTGATCCGCGTGCGGGAGGCCAGGGACGAGCCGGGCTCGTTGAAGGCGATGTGGCCGTCCGTGCCGATGCCGAGGATCTGCAGGTCGACGCCGCCGGCCGCGGTGATCGCGTCCTCATAGGCCGCGCAGGCGGCGACGAGGTCGTCGGCGAGGCCGTCGGGGCCCTGCACGGCGCCGGGCGCGAAATCGACGCGCGAGGCGATCTCCTTCTCGATGACGTTGCGGTACCGCTCGGGGTGGTCCTCGGCGAGCCCGACGTACTCGTCGAGCATGAAGGCGCGGGTGCGCGCGAACGACAGCCCGTGCTCGACGTGCCGGCGGACCAGCTCGTCGTAGACGGCCAGCGGGCTCGACCCCGTGGCCAGGCCCAGCACCGCGTCCGGCTGCGCGCGCACCAGCTGCTCGATCGCCGCGGCGGCGAGCCGGCCCAGCTCGGGACCGGGCGCGATGACGACCTCCATCAGACGTACTCCCCTCTGCCCAGCAGGGCGGCGCCGACGGCCCCGACCGGAACGTCGGCCGGCGCGAGGCTCACGCGCCGCGCCAGGCCCATCGACGCGAGGAACGGCGACGCCTGCGCCTCGCGCTCCAGCTCGGCCACCACGGCCCGCAGCAGCGGCTGACCCAGCGCGCTGACCCCGCCGCCGATGACGACGAGCTCGACGTCGCAGGTCAGCACCAGGATCCGCACCGCGGACGCGACCGCCCAGGCGAACTGCGACCGGATCTCGACAGCGGCCGGGTCACCGGCCTCCGCCGCGACGAAGAGCTCCTCCGGCGCCGGCCGGCCGTACCGGCTCGGCCACGCGGCGTCCAGGGCCGAGCCCGAGGCGTACTGCTCCAGGCAGCCCAGCTGACCGCACTTGCACGGCAGCCCGCCGGGCACCAGCGTGAGGTGGCCGATCTCGCCCGCGCCGCCCGTCGAGCCGCGGCGCAGGCGCCCCTCGAGGAGCAGGCCGGCGGCCAGCCCGGTGCCGAGCGCGAGGAACGCCAGGTCGTGCACCCCGCGGGCGTCCGCCGTCGTGTGCTGCCGGTCGACGGTGTGCGCCGCGCCGACCACCGCGACCGTGAGGTCGTTCTCCACCCGGACGGGCAGGCCCAGCCGGTCCCCCACCAGCGCCGCGAGCGGGGTGCGCTCCTCGATTCCGAGGTTGACCGCGTGCTCGACGGTGCCGTCGGTCGGGTCGACCACGCCCGGCAGGCCGATGCCCACCCCGGCTAGCTCGACCACCTCGAGGCCGGCGCCCGCGGCCAGCTCCTCGACCACCGCGACCGCCGTGTCGACCACGCCGGCGGTGCCGCCGACCGTGGCCGACCTCAGCTGGTGCCGCACCACGCCGTCGGCGTCGAGCAGCACGCCCAGCACCTTGGTGCCGCCCACGTCCAGCCCGACCGACCACGCGCGTGCGCCCGTGTCCGACGCCCGCCTGTGCGGCGTCGGGTTCCCCTGCGTGCTCACGTCAGCCCTTCACCGCACCCGCGACGAGCCCGGACGTCATCTTGTTCTGCACGAACAGGAAGAACACGATGACGGGGATCGCGATCAGCGCGGACCCGGCCATGACGACGCCCCAGTCGGTGGCGCGGTTGGACTCGACGAGCCCCTGCAGCCACAGCGGCAGCGTGCGCTGCGCGGGGTCGGTCATGACGACGAGCGCGAGGGTGTACTCGTTCCAGGCCTGCAGGAACCCGTACACGCCGGCGGCGACCAGGCCGGGGGCCAGCAGCGGGAACGTGATGCGGAAGAAGGCGCCGGTGCGCGACAGGCCGTCGACCATCCCGGCCTCCTCGAGCTCGATGGGCACGCCAGCGACGAACCCGCGCAGCATCCAGATGGTGAAGGGCAGGATCGCCGCGGTGTAGACGAGCGCCAGGCCCGCCACCTTGTTGACCAGGTTCCACCCGTCGAGCATCTGGTACTGCGAGATGAACAGCCCCTCGGCCGGGATCATCTGCACCACGAGGATGGTGAGGATGAAGCCCTTGCGGCCGCGGAACCGGAACCGGCTCACGGCCAGCGCGGCGAGGAACGCGAAGACCAGCGCCGCGATCAGCACGATGACGACGACCGCGAGCGAGACGCGCATCGCAGCCCAGAACGTCGGGTCGTCGAGCACGCGGCGGAAGTTCGACAGCGTGCCGCCCAGCGGGAAGAACGTGGGGTCGGGCGTCTGCAGCTTGTTCAGCGGCAGGAACGCGCTGTTGATCATCCAGTAGATGGGGAACACCCACACGACCGCCAGGACGACGGCGACGACGCCGAGCGCGCGGCGGCCGCCGCGGGACTGCGCGCGGCCGGCCTCCGACGACGTGGTGGCCTTGCGGGTCGGGATCTCCTGGGGCACGGCCTGCGGCGCGGGTGCCGGGACGTCGACGGCGCTCACAGCTCGTCCTCCTTCAGCATCTGCCGGATGTAGAACCCGGTGAGGGCGAGCGTCAGCACCAGCATGATCGTGGCGAGCGCGCCGGCCAGCGAGAACTCCTTGGCGTAGGAGTAGATGAGGGTGCCCAGCAGGTTGGTCTCGCGCGTCGGCGCGCCGGCCCGCTGGAGCACGTAGATCTGCGTGAACACCTTGAGGTCCCAGATGACCTGCAGCAGCAGCACGATGGAGAGCACCGGCCGGATCATGGGGATCGTGATGTTCCAGAACCGCTGGCGCGACGAGGCGCCGTCGAGCTGCGCGGCCTCCATCGTCTCCTCGGGGACCTGGAGCAGGCCCGCGTAGACGGAGAAGGCGACGAACGGCACCGACATCCACACGACGATCACGGTGGCGACGAAGTAGAACGACAGCGGCTGGATGATCCACGAGTGGCCGGCCATGCTGTCGATGCCGACGACGTTGCTCAGGACCCAGTTGATGACGCCGTACTGCGAGTCGAACAGCCACTGCCAGACCGTCATCGAGGCGAGCACCGGGGTGCCCCAGGCCAGCAGCAGGGAGACCTGCAGGGTTATGCGGGGCGCGGTGCTGATCCGCGACATGAGGACCGCGAACGCGATGCCGATCACCATGGTGACCGCGGCGTTGACCAGGCAGAAGGCGATCGAGCGTCCGATGACGGCCCACACGTAGGGGTCCGTCAGCAGCTCGGTGTAGTTCTGGAGGCCCACCCACTCGGCGGGCTGGCCGAACTGCTGGCGCAGGCCGTACTCCTGGAAGGAGATGACGAACTGGCGCACGAGCGGGTAGCCGAGGGCGACGGCCATGAGGACCGCGGCCGGGACGAGCAGGCCGTACACGCCGATCTTGCGGCGGCGGCGGCGCGGGAAGACGACGGCGACGTCGTCCTGCTGCAGCGCGGGGGCAGAGGCTGCCATGGGAACTCCTGTCTGGTGGCACGACCGGGCCGGCCTGCGACGGCAGGCCCGGTCGCGCCCGGATCAGGTGGTCGTCCGATCGAGGACCGGGAGACCGTGACCGTCGAGCGGGTGCCGGCCGGAGGTCGTCCGGCCAGTCTGGTCCCGGCCGGCCGCGTCAGGGGAGCCGCGGCCGGCCGGAGCCGTGATCAGTTCAGTGCGTCCTCGATGAGCTTGTCCGTCGCAGCGGCAGACTCCTTGACGTCCGCACCGGTGGCGAGCTTCTGGAAGAAGTCCTCCAGGATGCGGTCGCCCTCGACGTCGGCCCACTTCTCGGCGGCCGGCGTGAGCTTGGCGTTGAGCGCGGCGGCCACGGCGGCCTTGGCGTAGACGTCGTCGCCCATGGAGGCGGCGTAGTCGGTGTTGCCCGGGATGAGGCCGTTCTGGCCGAGCATGTTCTGGAAGTCCTCCGTGAACATGATCTTCAGCAGGCTCTTGGCCAGCTCCGGGTGCTTGGACTTCGCCGCGACGGCGATGTTCGAGCCACCGGCGAAGCCGTTCGCGTACGAACCGGCCTTGAGGCCCGGCAGCGGGAAGATGCCGGTGTGCTCCTCGTTGCACTTCTGCTGGTCGGCGAGCTTGGCCTTGGCGGCGTCCGACTTGTCGTCAGCGGCGACACCCTGGTTGCACTGCGGCAGGTCGATGCTCCACCGCGCCCACGTCGGCGCGGAGAACATGGCGGCCTGGCCCGCGTTGAACGGGACCCACGGCTCGTTCGAGTCGCTGTCGGCCGGGGCGTGCGTCGCGTTCTGGAACAGGTCCTGGACCTCCTCCAGGCCCTTCACGGACTCGGGCGAGGACAGGGCACCCTTCCAGGTGCTGCCGTCCTGCACCGCGAGGTCACCACCGTTGGTGTAGATCCAGGCGGCGCCGTTGTACCAGTCCTGGCCAGGGAGCCAGAAGCCGGACTGCGTGTCGGTCTGGAGCTTCTTCGCCACCTCGGTGAACTCGGCGAGCGTGGTGGGCACCTCGACGCCGGCCGCGGCGAACGCGTCCTTGTTGTAGAACACGGCACGGGCACCGGAGTAGTACGGCGCGGCGTAGAACTTGCCGTCCGCGCTGCCCGCGGCCACGAAGCCGGGGAGCAGCTTGTCGCCACCCAGCTCGTCGTACATGTCCGTGATGTCGGCGAACGCACCGGCGTAGGTGAAGGTCGGCGACTGCGTGTTGCCGATCTCGACCACGTCGGGGGTCTGGTCCTCGGAGGCCAGGGCCGTCTGCAGGCGCGGGACGAGCCCGTTCCAGTCCTGCTGCTCGATGACGAGCTTCGAGCCCGGGTTCTCCTTCTCGAACGTCGTCGTGAGGTACTCACGCAGGGCGTCCGGGGTGTCGGTGCCGTTGAGCCACAGCTTGATCGTGGCGGGCTCGGGCGTGCCGGCGGGCGTGCTGGCCGTGTCGCCGGCGCCGTCGCCGGAGCCACAGGCCGTGAGCGTGAGCGCGGCCGCCACGCCGACGGCCGCGAAACGTAGGATCTTCACGTTGGGGTTCCTCCCGTGAGCGAGGCGAGCGCCGGGTGGCGTCGCCGGGGGTTCTTCCGACCTGCAGTGGGCCGGCTGGGGGTCGTCACGAGACCCCCAGCTGGCCTGACAGGACCAGGACTGCCGCACCAGCGAGAGCCCCGTCCTCGTCGAGGGATCCCATCCGCAGTGCCAGACCGTGCCCGATGACGGGCATGGTCCGCGCGCGGACGGTGGCGAGCGCCGAGTCGCGCAGAGGTCCGTCCAGCAGCTCCGGGGGGCCGGAGAGCAGGACCTCGGCGAGGTCGAGCGCACTGACGACGGGTGCCAGGGCGATGCCCAGCAACCGTCCGACCGACGCCAGGGCGGCGTCGGACTCTTCGGGGGACAGACCGGCGGTCCGGCGGCGCAGGGCCGGGACGCTCAGCACGGTCTCGAGGCAGCCGGAGCGGCCGCACGCGCAGTCCAGCGGGGGCTCGTCGCGCACGTCGCCGTCGACGACCGTCACGTGGCCGATCTCGCCCGCGGCGTGGTGCCGGCCGAGCACGAGCGCGCCGTCGACGACGATGCCGGCGCCGACGCCCTGGCCGACGGTGACCACCATGCAGCCCGACCCGGCGGCGCCGCCGTAGGTGAACTCCCCCAGCGCGCGGGTGTTGGCGTCGTTGGCGACGTGCACCGGGACGCCCAGCGCGCGGGTGAGGTTCGCGGCGAGCGGCAGGTCGTACCACGCCCGGTTCGGGGCCTGCACGACCGTGCCGGCCAGGTCGATGACACCGGGCGACGCGATGCCGACGCCGATGACCGGGCGGGTCGCCGCGGCGAGCAGCTCGCGGCACAGGGTCTCGAGCAGCTCCGCCGCCGCGTCGCCCGTGCGCCCCTCGAGCGCGACCGAGCGGCGCACGACCACCCCGCCGACGAGCGTCATCACGGCGCCCAGCAGGCGGGAGTCGTCGGTGAGGTCGACGGCGACGATCTGGAAGTCCGCCGTGCGCATCCCGACGAGCGTGGCCGGCTTGCCCACCTTGCCCTCGACGCGGACACCCAGCTCCTCGACCAGGTCCTCGGCGATGAGGTCCGCCACCAGCCCGGACACCGTGACGCGGGTCAGGCCCGTGCTGCGGGCGATGTCGGCGCGGGACGCCGGTCCGACGTGGAACAGGTGCGCCAGGACGAGCGACCGGTTGTGCGCCCGGGCGTGCTCGGGCAGCACCTTGCCGGTCGGGCGCAGGGCCCGACCGACTCCGCGGGCTGCCGCGAGGGGCTGCGTGGTCGCTGTCACGTTTGTTAGTAGACCTTCCTTACAAATCGAAAGTCAACTCGCATCTGTGACCGTGACCACATCGTGACCGGACGTTCACACCCGTGACTCATGGGACGACGGCGTTCGAACGATTCAGTGGTGCGCCGTGGGAACGCGCCCACGGCCGTGACGTGCAGGGACGCTCCGACCTGCGCGAATGCGGGGAACAGCCGGCGCGATCGATGCGTTCGCATGGTCATGGAACTCGGCCTGTACACGTTCGGAGACGTCCACCCCGACCCCGTCAGCGGGGTGCAGGTCTCCCCCGGCCAGCGCCTCCGCGACGTGCTCGAGCGGGTCCGCCTGGCCGAGGAGGTGGGGCTCGACTACGTCGGGATCGGCGAGCACCACCGCCCGGACTACGCGATCTCGTCGCCGTCGACGGTGATCGCCGCGGCCCTCGCGCAGACCTCGCGGCTCACGGTCGGCAGTGCCGTGACGGTCCTGTCGACCGAGGACCCCGTCCGGGTGTTCCAGCAGTTCGCGACGATGGACCTCCTGTCCGAGGGGCGCGTCGAGCTGCTCGCGGGCCGGGGCTCGTTCATCGAGTCGTACCCCCTGTTCGGCGCCTCGCTCGACGACTACGACGAGCTCTACGACGAGAAGATCCAGCTGCTCCTGCGGCTCGACGCGGCGGAGCGGACCACCTGGCAGGGGCGGTTCCGGCCGGCCCTCGACGACGCGCTCGTCCTCCCCCGCCCGTACGACCACCCGGGCCGCGGCCCCCACCTGCGGATCGCGGTCGCCACCGGCGGGAACCCGCAGTCCTCGGTGCGCGCCGGGGTGCTCGGGCTGCCCATCAGCTACGCGATCATCGGCGGCCAGCCGGCGTCGTTCGCGCCGCTCGTGGACCTGTACCGGCGCGCGCACGCCGAGTCGGGCCACGACGAGGCGTCGCGGTTCGTGTCCGTCGCGGGCATGGGGTACGTCGCCGAGGACGGCAAGGCCGCGCGGGACTTCTTCTACCCGTACTGGCACGAGTCGATGCGCCGGATCTCGTCGGAGCGCGGGTTCCCGATGCCGAACCGGATCTCGTACGAGTCGCAGGCCGCCCGGGGCGGTGCGTACTTCGTCGGCGAGCCCGAGCAGCTCGCCGAGCGGATCGTCGCGCTGCACGAGGTGCTCCACCACGACCGGCAGTCGTTCCAGATGGACCTGTCGGGCGTGCCGCAGAAGGAGTCGCTGCGCTCGATCGAGCTGCTGGGCACGCAGGTCGCGCCCCTGGTCCGCGCGGCGCTGGGCGGTTGACGGTCGGCGGCTAGCGACCCATCCGGCCGGTCTCGTAGGCCCACATCGCCAGCTCGACCCGGTTCCGCGCGCCGAGCTTGTCCATGAGGCTGCCGAGGTGGGTCTTCACGGTGCCCAGGCTGATGTGGAGCTCGTCGGCGATCTCGGAGTTGGTCCTCCCCCGCGCCACCGTGACCAGCACCTCCTCCTCGCGGCCGGTCAGCGGCGCGACGGGCTGCGCCGCCGGCCGTCCGTCGCCGCCCGCGGCGAACGCGGCGAGCAGGCGGACCGTCACGTTCGGCGCGATCAGGGCGTCGCCCGCGGCGGCCGCGTGCACCGCCTGCACCAGCAGCTCGGGCCCCGCGTCCTTGAGCAGGAACCCGCGGGCGCCGGCCTTGAGCGCGCCGTGCACGTACTCGTCGAGGTCGAACGTGGTGATCACGACGACCGCGAGAGGGTCGGCGACGTCCGGCCCGGCCAGCCGGCGGGTCGCCTCGATGCCGTCCATCTCGGGCATCCGGATGTCGAGCAGGCACACGTCGGGCCGCAGCTCGCGCGCCCGGGCCACCGCCTGGCGCCCGTCGGCCACCTGCGCGACCACCTCGATGCCGGGCTGCGCGTCGAGGATCATCGCGAGGCCCGTGCGCACGATCTCCTGGTCGTCGGCCACCAGCACGCGGATCGTCACCGCACCGCCCCTTCCCTCGGCAGCACCGCGGCCACCGTCCAGCCCCGCTCCGCGCCAGGTCCGGCGTCGAGCGTCCCGCCCAGCAGCGCCGCGCGCTCCGTCATGCCGACGATCCCGTACCCGCTCCCGCCCCGGACCGGGGCGTCGCCGTCGTCGACGACCGTCAGCCGCACGCAGTCGTCGCCGCCCTCGACCCGCACGTCGATCAGGGACGCGTGCCGCGCGTGCCGCAGCGCGTTGGTGATGGACTCCTGGGCGAGCCGGTAGAGCGCGACGCCCACGGCGGGCCGCAGGTCGTCCAGGTCCCCCACCAGCGCCAGCTCGACCCTCGGCGGCCCACCGACGGCCCGCGCGAGCCGCTCGATGTCCGCGACGCCCTGCTGCGGGCTCAGCGCGGGCGCCGTGCCGTCGCGCAGCGCGCCCACCATGAGCCGCATCTCGGTGAGCGCCCGCGAGGCCTCGGTCTCGATGAGCCGCAGCGCGTCGACGGCCGCCTCGGGGTCCGTCGCCGCCACGACGCGGCCGGCCTGCGCGCGGACCGCGATGGCGGACACGTGGTGGGCCACCGTGTCGTGCAGCTCCCGCGCCAGCTGCTCGCGCTCGCGCACCCGGACCCTGTCCTGTTCGCGCAGCCGCGACGTGGCGCCGTACCGCACCCACGCGCCGATCCCCGCGGGGACGAGGACGACCATGACCTCGAGCACCCCGTCGCCGACGTTGGTCCACTCGCCCGCGATCCCGAGGGCTCCCGACACCGCGACGACGCCCAGGCCCAGGACGACCTCGCGCCCGCTCCCCCAGCGGCACAGGGCGTACGGCAGCAGGAGCACGCACGCGGACGTGTACAGGCCCAGCTGCCCGACGCCGGCCGCCAGGCCGATCACGTCGACGACCGCCTGCCCCCCGAACACGACGACCACCACCGCGAGCGGGTGGGTGCGCCGCCACAGCAGCGCGAGCACCGCGACGAGCGTCAGCACCGCCGAGATCGGGCGCCACGTCACGTCCGCGCGGTGCAGGGCCTCGAGCACCGCGGTCGGCACGAGCAACCCCACCAGCACCCAGTCCCGCCAGACCCGCGCGGGCGCGCCCGGCGGTCGAGGGGCCGTCCACAGCGGACGGAGGGCGTCGGGGATCACGCGTGCAGCCTAGGCACGGGCCGGGCCGGTGCGGGTCGGCCGAACGGCCGACCCCGCGGGTCACGCGCGGTCGGCCACCCACCCGAGCGCTCCCGGGTACCGCACCGAGGCGGACGCGCACCGGACGCCGTCGGCCAGCGCGTCGAGGAGGGCGAGGCCGCGGGCCAGGCCCGCGGCGGTCGCCCCGTGCAGCACGTCGCCCGCGCCCAGCGTGTCGACCACCTCGGCCGCGGCCACCGCCGCCGGGTCCAGCGAGGACCACGCGGCACCCCCGTCCGGCGTCGTGACCCGGACCCGGACCGGGCCCGCGCCGGCCGACCGGGCGACCGTCCCCGGTCCGAGCGCCGCGACCCGGGTGAGCAGGTCGTCGGTCGTCCGGGGCCCGTCGGGCAGCGCGAAGTCCGCGGACAGGACCGCGTGGTCGACGACCGCGAGCAGCCGGTCCAGCCCGGCCTTCCAGCTGCCGCCGTCCAGCAGCACGGGCACGCCACGTCCGCGCGCGACGCTCGCGAGCCGGGTGCCGGCCTCGAGGTGGTGCCCGTCGACCAGCAGAGCGGTCGCGCCGTCGAGCGCGCCGGGGTCCGGCGTCGGCAGGTCCGCCGTCCCCGTCGCGTTGACCGAGACCACCGCGCGCTCCCCCGTCGGCCCGGTGACCAGGACGGTCGAGACGGCGGGCGTGCCGGGGCGTCCGTCGAGCAGGTCCAGCACCTCGACGCCCGCCCGCTCGAGCCCGTCGCGGACCAGGTCGGCGACCGGGCCCGTGCCCAGGGCCGTCATGAGCCGGGTCGGCACCCCGAGGGCGGCCGCGGTCGCCGCCGCGTTGGCCGCCGGGCCGCCGAACGTCACGGCGAGGTTCCGGGCGACCACCTTCTCGTCCGGCCCCGGCAGCCGGTCGACCACCTGGACCACGTCGAGGGTGGCCAGGCCGCAGCAGACGAGGAACGGCATGTCAGGCCACGCGCGCGGGCTGCCCGGCCGGCCGGTCCACCAGGGCGAACGTCGCCGCACCGAGCACCAGGGCGGCCACCGCGACGGCGGGCCAGGCGCCGATCACGTGCCCGAGCAGGTGCGACCCGGCGAAGCACACGGCCCCGACCAGCACGACCGCCGCGACCCGCCACCAGCCCGCCGACCGCGCACGGACCGCGCACCAGAGCACGCCGACCACCAGCACGACGCCCCCGAGGGCGCGGACGTCCGTGAGCTCGGCGACGGCGAAACCCAGGACCAAGGTCAGGGCGGCGATCACGGCGGTTGGGATCCGGGACATGGCGCACACCCTAGGCGGCGGACGCGCCGTGCGAGCGGCCGCGCCCGCGCAATACGGTGGACCCAGCCACCATCCAGCTCCGGAGAGGGATCACCGTGCCCACGCAGCCCATCGACGCCACGACCACGACCGCCTGGCAGGAGCTCAGCGTCCACGAGTCGACGCTGACGCCCGACCTGCGCGGCTGGTTCGCGGCCGACCCCGAGCGCGCGGCACGCCTGACGCTCCCCCTGGCGGACCTCACGGTCGACCTCTCGAAGAACCTGGTCACCGACGAGACCCTCGCCCTGCTGGTGCGGTTGGCCGACGAGGTCGGGCTGGCGGACCGCCTGCAGGCGATGCTGCGCGGCGACCACATCAACGTCACCGAGGACCGCGCGGTGCTGCACACCGCGCTGCGCCGGCCGCCCGGCGCGTCGCCGTCGCTCACGGTGGACGGTCAGGACGTCGACGCCGACGTGCAGGCCGAGCTGGCGAAGATGTTCGCCTTCGCCGACAAGGTGCGCTCGGGCGAGTGGACCGGCGTCACCGGTTCGCGGGTGCGGACGGTCGTCAACATCGGCATCGGCGGCTCCGACCTCGGCCCGGTCATGGCGTACGAGGCGCTCAAGCCGTACGTGCAGGACGGCCTCGAGGTGCGGTTCGTCTCCAACATCGACCCCAGCGACCTCGCGGAGACCGTCAAGGGCCTCGACCCCACGACCACGCTGTTCATCGTCGCGTCGAAGACGTTCGGCACGCTCGAGACGCTCACCAACGCGCGCCTGGCCCGGGCTTGGCTCTGGGAGCAGCTGGGCACGGCCGCCGACGACGAGTCGCGCAACGCCGCCGTCGCCAAGCACTTCGTCGCCGTCTCCACCGCGCTCGACAAGGTGGCCGCGTTCGGCATCGACCCCGCCAACGCGTTCGGCTTCTGGGACTGGGTGGGCGGCCGCTACTCGGTCGACTCGACCATCGGCACGTCCCTCGCGATCGCGATCGGGCCCGACCGCTTCCGCGAGTTCCTGGCCGGCTTCCACGCGGTCGACCAGCACGTGGCCACGACGCCGTTCGCGCAGAACGTGCCGGTCCTCATGGGCCTGCTCAACGTCTGGTACGTCAACTTCCTCGGCGCGCACACCCACGCCGTCCTGCCGTACGCCCAGTACCTGCACCGGTTCGCGGCCTACCTGCAGCAGCTGACCATGGAGTCCAACGGCAAGTCGGTCCGCTGGGACGGCACCCCCGTGACCACGCAGACCGGTGAGGTGTTCTGGGGCGAGCCCGGCACCAACGGCCAGCACGCGTTCTACCAGCTCATCCACCAGGGCACGCGGCTCATCCCGGCCGACTTCATCGCGGTCGCCAACCCCGCCCACCCGCTGGAGGACGGCGGGGTCGACGTGCACGGGCTGTTCCTGGCCAACTTCTTCGCGCAGACCAAGGCCCTGGCCTTCGGCAAGACCGCCGACGAGGTCCGCGCCGAGGGCACCGCGGAGGACATCGTGCCCGCGCGCGTGTTCTCCGGGAACCGCCCGACCACCTCGATCCTCGCCGCGTCGCTCACCCCGTCCGTGCTGGGCCAGCTCATCGCGCTGTACGAGCACATCACCTTCGTGCAGGGCGTGGTGTGGGGCATCGACTCGTTCGACCAGTGGGGCGTGGAGCTGGGCAAGAAGCTCGCGCTCGAGATCGCCCCGGCCGTGCAGGGCGACGCCGCCGCGCTGGCCACGCAGGACCCGTCGACGCGCGCGCTGATCAGCAAGTACCTCGAGCTGCGCGACTGACGTCCGGCCGCCTGCCGACGACGTCGTCCTGCCCGGCGGGACGACGTCGTCGGCGCGCGAGGTCCCAGGCGCGTCGATCGGCCCTCGCGTGAAGGCCCGACGGGACGACGTCGTCCGCGCGTGAGGTGCTTACCCTGCCGATCGGCTCTCGCGAGGGCCAGCGGGACGACGTCGTCGGCGCCCGAGGTCCTGGACCCGTCGATCGACCCTCGCATGAAGAGTTGGTTGCGCTCAGCGCAACGGACTCTTCACGCGAGCCGTCCGGCCGAGCCGGCGATCGGCGGGGCGCGGGATCACCGCTCCCGCCGCCCGGGCTCACCTGCGTGTCATCGTCGCGCCGGCGGAACAGACCCTTCACGGGTTCGACCGCTCGGGTCGACCTGGCGGGGTGCGCGCGGCTAGCTCGGCTCCGTGAAGCGCGCCGCGCGCTCCACCACGACCCCGCGGCCGGCGTCGGCGTCCCACGTGTAGACCGTTCGGCCGTCGATGAGCACGTGCTCCGCGCGGGACATGACGTCGAGCGGGTCGCCCGACCAGACGACGACGTCGCCGTCGAGCCCGGGTGCCAGCGCGCCGACGCGCTCGTGCAGGCGCAGGAACGTCGCCGGGTTCACGGTGAGCGCCTCGAGCGCGGTCTGGCGCGGCAGTCCCTCCTTGACCGCGAGCGTGGCCTGGTGGACGAGGAAGTTGATGGGCACCACCGGGTGGTCCGTGGTGATCGCGACCCGGACACCCGCGGCGGCGAGCGTGGCCAGGTTCGCGATGGCCCGGTCGCGCAGCTCGACTTTCGACCTGGTGGTGAACATCGGTCCGAAGATCACCGGGATGTCCCGCTCGGCCAGCACGTCGGCGATCTTGTGCGCCTCGGTGCCGTGGTTGATCACCAGCCGGTACCCGAACTCGTCCGCCAGCCGCAGCGCGGTCGCGATGTCGTCGTGCCGGTGGGTGTGCTGGTCCCAGGCCAGCTCGCCGTCGAGCACCCGGGCCAGGGTGTCCAGCGCGAGGTCGGTCTTGAACGGCTCCCCCTTGGTCGCCGCCGCAGCCCGAGCGGCCATGTAGTGCTGCGCCCGCGTGAACGCCTCGCGGATGATCAGCGCGGTCCCCAGGCGGGTGGACGGGGTCTGCTTGCGCTCGCCGTACACGCGCTTCGGGTTCTCCCCGAGCGCCGACTTCACGCTCACCGCCGACGAGATCACCTGCTCGTCGACCGTCCGCCCGCCCCAGGCCTTGATCGCCACGGACTGCCCGCCGATCGGGTTGCCCGAGCCCGGCTTCACGACGATCGACGTGACCCCGCCGACCAGCGCGTCGCGGAAGCCCTCGTCGTCGATGTTGATCGCATCGATCGCCCGCACCGCCGCCGCGTTGGGCGTGGTCATCTCGTTGGTGTCGTTGCCGGCCGAGCCCTCGCCCTCCTCGTGCAGCCCGACGTGCCCGTGGGACTCGACGAACCCGGGGAGCACCCAGCGGCCCGTCGCGTCGACGATGCGGGCACCGTCCGGCACCTTGACGTCGGCGCCGACCGCCGTGATGCGCCCGTCGACGATGAGCACGGTGCCTCCGTCGACGGGATCGGAGACGACGGGGACGACGTAGCCGCCGGTCACGGCGACGACCTGGGGAGAGGTGGTGGTCATCGCTCCACCGTATGTCGACCGATCGCCGACCGTCGCAACCACGACCCGGACCGGCCACCGTCCGCCGACGACGTCCCGGCCCTCCACGCCGACCATGTGGTTGACCGCCTCATTCGCCGCCATGGCACCGCCAACGACATGGTCGCGGCGGAGCAGGGTCGCGGCGGAGCACGGTCGCCTCGGAGCACGGTCGCGGCGGAGTGGTCGCGACGAAGCTGGGGTCGTCGGCCTCGGACGGCATCGTGAGAGGCTCGAGGCGTGGCGGAGGTGACGCGGGCGCGCGTGGACGCGTGGACCTGGGCGGTGCGGTTGTTCGCCACCCGGTCCGCGGCCGCCGCCGCCTGCCGCGCCGGCCACGTGCGGGTCAACGGAGAGCGCGCCAAGCCGGCCACGATGGTGGTGCCCGGCGACGAGGTGCACGTCCGCGGCGGTGAGCGCGAGCGGATCGTCATCGTGCAGCGCACGGTGGTCAAGCGCGTCGGCGCCCCCGTCGCGGTGGCCTGCTACCTCGACCGCTCCCCCGCGCCGCTGCCCAAGGAGCACGTGGTCCCGGGCGAGCGCGACCGCGGCGCCGGCCGCCCCACCAAGCGCGACCGTCGCTTGATCCAGCGCCTCAAGGGCCGCTGACCCGGGGAGGCCAGCAGGACTCGCGCGCCAGCGGCGCGCAGCGCCGGACGATCGGAGTCGGGGGCGAGAACGCGGGTTCGGCACGAGAACGAGGGTCCGGACCCGCGATCTCGTGCCGAACCCTCGTTCTCGCGCAGAAACGGTTGAGCTGTCCGCGACGACACGCGCCGGCAGCGGGCCAGATCCCACGCCGGGGCGGGCGTAGGCCGCTCGCGGGGCTACTGCGCGGGCGTCAGCCCCAGGCGGGCCGCGAGCGCCAGGGAGTCGTACGGCGCGCGGACCTTGGTGTCGTTGTCGAAGTACACGAACACGTCCCGGCCGTCCGACGGCGCCGCCGGCCCGGAGAGGGTGCGCGCGCCCGCGGGCTCGCCGCCGGCCGCCCAGGCCCGGACCTTGCCGGCCCAGCGGTCGAGGGACTCGTCGTCGTACCCGCTGGCGTACAGCTCGGTCTCGCCGTGCAGGCGGATGTACACCAGGTCGGCCGTGACGTCCTCGATCACCGGCCAGCGCCCGGCCGCGTCGGCGATCACCAGCCCGATGCCGTGCGCCCGGAGCAGCTCGACGAACTCGGGCACCTCGAAGCTCGCGTGCCGCACCTCGAGCACGTGGCGCAGCGGCCGGTCGGCGTCGGTCGTCGTCCAGGCGCGACCGTCCAGCCGCTCGTCGTGCTCGGTCGACAGCTGCGCGGCGGCGGCCGTGCTGCGCGGCAGGAGGTCGAAGAACGCGGCGAGCCGGCCGGCGTCGAACCCGAGGTTCGGCGGGAGCTGCCAGAGGATCGGGCCCAGCTTCGGCCCGAGCGCGAGGACCCCGGACGCGAAGAAGTTCGCGACGGGCACGCGGACGTCGGACAGCTTCTTGAGGTGGGTGACGAACCGCGGGCCCTTGACCGAGAAGACGAAGTCGTCGGGGGTCTCGGCCACCCAGCTGGTGTAGCTCTCGGGCCGCTGCAGCGCGTAGAACGAGCCGTTGACCTCGATCGACGTCAGCCGTCGCGACGCGTACTCGAGCTCGAGGCGCTGCGGGAGCTTCGGCGGGTAGAACACGCCGCGCCACGGTGGGTAGCGCCAGCCGGAGATCCCGGAGCGGATCGTCATGCAGGCAGTGTGCCGTGCGCGGCCCGTCGTGGCGCCGCGTCCCGGTCGGGGCAGCGCATAGTGGAGGCGTGACCACCACGGCGACCGACGACCAGGCGCGGCTCGCGTCGGTCTACCGGCCGGCCGCTCCGGTGGACCTGCGGCTGACGCTCGGCCCGCTGCGGCGGGGCGCGGGCGACCCGGTCTGGGTGTTCGCCGGCGACGGCGGCGTCTGGCAGGCGACGACGACGGCCGACGGCCCGGCCACGCGGCACCTGGTCCGCCGCAGCGACGGGATCCACGTCAGCGCGTGGGGACCGGGCGCGGAGCGCGCGCTGGCGGGCGTCCCGGACCTGCTCGGCGCCGGCGACGACCCCACGGGCTTCGACGCCGCGCGCCACCCGGTGGTCCGCGACGCCCACCGCCGCCTGCCCGGCCTGCGGATCCCGCGGTCGGGCAACGTGCTCGAGGCGCTGGTGCCCGCCGTGCTGGAGCAGCGCGTGGTGGGCCTCGACGCCAAGGCCGCCTGGCGGCGCCTCGTCCTGCAGCACGGCACGCCCGCGCCGGGTCCCGCTCCGGCGACGATGCGCGTGCCGCCCACCGCGGAAGTGTGGCGCGCCGTCCCCGTGTGGGACTGGCGGCGGGCCGGCGTGGAGGAGCAGCGGGCGGGCACCGTGCTCCGCGCGGCGGCCGTCGCGCGCCGGCTCCAAGAGGGTGCGCACCTGCCCCTCGACGAGGCGCGCCGACGGCTGCTCACGGTCCGCGGCATCGGGCCGTGGACCGTCGCGGAGATCGCGTCCCGGGCGCTCGGGGACGCCGACGCGGTCTCGGTCGGCGACTTCCACCTGGCGCACCTGGTCGGCTGGGCGCTCACCGGCCGACGGACCGACGACCCCGGGATGCTCACCCTGCTCGAGCCGTGGGCCGGGCACCGCCAGCGGGTGATCCGGCTGCTCGAGCTCACGCAGGCGGCCAACGCACCCCGCTTCGGACCCCGCGCCCCGCGCGCCCGGCCGCTGCGCTGAGAAACTGCTCGTCCGATCGTGTCGATCTGCGGCGGCGCGGTTCGTCCACCAGGTGAAGGATCGAACAACCCGACGACCTGGAGGACCCATGCGTTTCCTGCTGCTCATCTGCGACGACCCCGAGGCCGAGCCGTACCGTCCCGAGGAAGACGACATCGTCGACTGGGTCGGGGAGAACGACCGCCGCGGCCTGAGCGTGGTCGGGGACCGGCTGCGACCGGTCGAGGACGCCCGCACGGTGCGGGTGCGCTCGTCGCAGCTGCTGGTCACGGACGGCCCGTTCGCGGAGACCCAGGAGCACATCGCGGGTTTCGACGTGCTCGAGTGCGCCGACCTCGACGAGGCGCTGCAGCGCGCCGCCGCCCACCCCATGGCCCGCTTCGGGCGCATCGAGGTGCGGGCCACCTGGCCGCTGGGCATCTGAGGCAGCCGCGTTCTTCTCACCGCGAAAGACGTCGACCCGGTGCCGTCGCACCACCCACACTGTCCGTACCGTCCGCGCCGGCACCGTCAGCACCGTCGGCCGCGCCACACCCTTCCCTCCCACGCCCGAGGTGCACCGCTGTGACCGACGAGACCCTGACCACCACCACCCACCCGCCGTCGGACGCGCCCGACCACGGTCCGCGCGACCGGCTCGCGGTCCGCCTGCTGCTCATCTCGACGTTCGTCGTCATCCTCAACGAGACGATCATGGGCGTCGCGCTCCCCCACCTGATGACCGACCTGGACATCCCGGCGAGCACGGCCCAGTGGGTGACCACGGCGTTCATGCTGACGATGGCCGTCGTCATCCCTGTGACCGGCTTCGTGATCCAGCGGTTCACCACCCGCACGACGTTCCTCACCGCGATGACGCTGTTCAGCATCGGCACCACGATCTGCGCGCTCGCGCCCGGGTTCGGCATGCTCATCGCCGGCCGCGTGGTCCAGGCCAGCGGCACCGCGATCATGCTGCCGCTGCTCATGACCACGGTCATGACGGTCACCCCGCCGGCCAGCCGCGGCCGCACCATGGGCAACATCTCGATCGTCATCTCGGTCGCGCCGGCCATCGGCCCCACCATCTCGGGGCTGGTGCTCAGCGTGCTCGACTGGCGGTGGCTGTTCGCGCTGGTCCTGCCGATCGCCGTCAGCGCGCTGGCGCTCGGTGCGATGCGCCTGCCCAACCTCACCGAGCCCCGGACCGCGCGCGTCGACATCGGCTCGGTGATCCTGTCGGCCGTGGCGTTCGGCGGCCTCGTGTACGGCCTGAGCGGGCTCGGCGCCGCGGCGACGACGGGCGTCTCGACGACGACCTGGGTGTCGCTCGGGGCGGGCGCCCTGTGCCTGGTGGCGTTCGTCTGGCGCCAGCTGCAGCTGCAGAAGGTGGACGACGCGCTGCTCGACCTGCGCACGTTCGGGTCGTCGACGTTCCGGATCTCGGTCGGCGTGATGGCGATCAGCATGATGTCTCTGTTCGGGACGCTGATCCTGGTGCCGCTCTACGCCCAGGACGTGCTCGGCCTCGAGGCGCTCCAGACCGGCCTGCTGCTGCTGCCCGGCGGCCTGCTCATGGGCCTGCTCGCGCCGAGCGTCGGGCGCGCGTACGACCGGTACGGTCCCCGGCCCCTGCTCGTCCCGGGCGCGGTCGTGGTCAGCGCCGGAGCCTGGGGGTTCACCCTCCTGGGCGCGACGAGCTCGCCGTGGCTGCTGCTGGCCGCGCACGTGCTGCTCAGCGCCGGGCTGGCCCTCATGTTCACGCCGCTGTTCACGTCCGCCCTCGGGTCGCTGCCGATGCACCTGTACTCGCACGGCAGCGCCGTGGTGGGCACGGTCCAGCAGGTCGCCGGCGCGGCCGGCACGGCGCTGTTCGTCACGGTCCTCACGGCGCAGAGCGCGACGCTCGCGGCCGGCGGGTCCGGCCCGGTCGACGCCATGGCGGGCGGCATCCACTCCGCGTTCCTGGTGGGCGCCGCCATCTCGCTGGTGGCCATCCCCGCCGCGTTCTTCGTGCGCGCGGCTTCGTCGCCGCACGGCGCCCCGGCGGACGAGCATGCCGACGCCCTCGCGCACTGACTAGTCTGGTGGCCCCCGGTGGATCCGACGCCGGGGGCCGCCAGCACAGCAGGAGGACGTCCATGAGCTACCCCGTGATCGAGCGTCGCGAGGACGGGTCGAGCACCCCCGGTCGCGCCCTGGCCATCGTCTTCCCGGCCATCCTGTTCGTGCTCGGCCTCGGGCTGTTCACCATCGCCTTCAACGTGGGCGACTGGGGTCCGTGGGTGTTCGCGGGCGGCATCGTGTCGATCGCGCTGGCCTTCGCCATCCCGACCACGATCCTGCCGGCCCTCGAGGACCGCTGACCGTCAGCCCCCTCGGCGCCACCACCGGCGCCTCGGGCTCGGCTCGTCGGGCTCGGCGGCCACGACCGGCGGCGTCCTGCGGACACGCCACTGCCGGACCTCGACCTCGACGTCGCGCAGCGGCGTGACCACGGGCGGACCACCCATCAGCTGACGTCGCGCCGACAGGATGCGGGCGTTGAACTCCGTCAGCGCGTCGCGCACCTCCTGCTCGGTGCGCAGCGCGTCGAGGCGATCGGGCAGCGCCGCGTCGTCCTTGCGCAGCTGCAGGGCCTCGGGCAGCACGCCGGTGATCTGCTCGCGCGCGATCAGCGCCTTGAGCCACCAGTCGGGGTCGTGCTGCGTGCCGATCCCGGGGATGGGCTTGCCGGCCAGCGGCAGGTCGTCGAACTCCCCGCGGGCGATCGCCTGGTCGATCACCACGTCGACCCACAGGTGCCGGTTCGCCATCCGCCCGGCCGCCTGCGGGGGGCCGTCCGGCCGGTCGGCGGGCGGCTCGCCGTCGCCCGCGGCGTCACGCTCCACGCGGTACCGGGCGGCGTCGCGCACCGGGTCGTGCTCGGGCATCGTCACCTCCGGGTGGTCGTCGCCCACCCAAACTACGACGAGCGCGCCCGCCGCCGCACGTCAGCGCGGCAGCCGCAGCTCCGCGCGCAGGCCGCCCAGCTCGGCGTCGCCCAGCACCACGTCGCCGCCCTGCTCGCGCGCGATCTCCCGCGCGATCGCGAGCCCCAGCCCGCTACCCCCCGCGTCCCGCTCGCGCGCCTCGTCCAGCCGCACGAACCGCTCGAACACGCGCTCCCGGTCGGCCGGCGCGAGCCCGGTGCCGTCGTCGTCGACGCGGACACGCCCGTCGGAGACGACCACCTCGACCCGGTCCACCGCGTGCCGCGACGCGTTGTCCACGAGGTTGCGCACCACCCGGCCGACGGCCGTGGCATCGCCGCGCGCCGTGCCCGATCCCGTGACGGAGACGGCCACGGCGCCGCCGGGCCGGACGACGTCGCGGGCCACGGCGCCGAGGTCGAGCACGTCGTGCGCGAGCGGCGTCGAGCCCACCCGGGCGAGCAGCAGCAGGTCGTCCACCAGCACCTGCATGCGCAGCACCTCGCCCTCGAGGTCGGCGGCGAGCTCGTCCGTGCCGTACGACGCCGGGTGCGCGCGCGCGACCTCGATGCTGGTCCGCAGGGCCGCCAGCGGGGACCGGAGCTCGTGCGCGGCGTCGGCGACGAAGGCCCGCTGGCGCGCGGCCCCGGCCTCGAGCCGGTCGAGCATCGAGTTGAGCGTGCGGGCCAGCGCGCCCAGCTCGTCGTCGCGCGGCGGCACCGGCAGCGACCCGGGCCCGCCCGACGAGGCCACCCGGGCGGCGCCCCGGCGGAGCTCCTCGACGGGCCGCAGCGCGCGGCCGAGGATCAGCCAGACCCCGACCCCGAGGGCCAGCGTGAGCAGCGGCACCACGACCACGAGCGCGAGCCGGAGCGCGTCGAGCACGCCCTGCACCTCGGTGAGCGGCACGGTCGCGACGACGGTGGCCGGCTCGCCGCGGTAGGTCGTCGTCCGCACCGCCACCCGGGCGAGGTCGTCGTACGCGCTCTGCTCGGTGGTGGTGACCCCGCTGAGCCCGGCGAGCACGTCCGCGGGGAGCACGGGCAGCGTCCGGCTGGCGTTGGGCGACGTGGCCAGCACGGCGCCGTCCGCGTCGATGAGCTGCACGATCTCGCCGGGCTCGGCCACCGGCAGCGTCTGGGGCAGCCGGTCGTCGGACGCCAGCGCCGCCACCGTCGCGGCCCGCTCGCGGACCACGTCGGACAGCGCGTCGACGCGCGTGCTGCGCAGGACGACCGTGAGCGCGATCGCCCCCACGACGAGCGCGAGGCACACCGCCCCGGACGCCAGGAGGGTCAGCCGCAGCCGCAGCGACGAGCCGCGGCGAGCTCCCGCCATGGTCAGCCCGCCACGCGGTAGCCGGCACCGCGGACGGTCTCGACGACTCCTCGACCCAGCTTGCGCCGCAGGTAGCCGATGTAGACCTCGACCACGTTGACGTCCTCGCCCGTGCCGTCCCAGACGTGGTCGCGCAGCTCGACCTTGCCCACCACGCGGTCGGCGTGGTGCATGAGGTACTCCAGCAGGGCCAGCTCGCGGGTGGTGAGCGTCACCGGCTCGCCGCCGTGGGTCACGCGCCGCGTCGCGGGGTCGAGGACCAGCTCCCCGACGGTCAGCACGGGCGGGCGCACCTGGCCCTGGCGGCGCAGCAGCGCGCGCAGCCGCGACACGAGCACCACGAACGCGAACGGCTTGGTCAGGTAGTCGTCGGCCCCGACGTCGAGCCCGTCCGCCACGTCGTACTCGCCGTCCTTGGCGCTGAGCATGAGCACCGGCGTCCACACATCCCGGGCCCGCAGCTCGGTGACCACGTCGTACCCGTTGCGCCGGGGCAGCATGACGTCGAGCACGATGGCGTCGTAGGCGTCCTCGGAGGCCAGCTCGAGGCCGCGCTCGCCGTCGTAGGCCACGTCGACCGCGAAGCCCTCGGCGGTCAGGCCGCGGTGCAGGGCGCGCACGAGCCCACGCTCGTCGTCGACCACCAGCACCCGCATGCCCTGAGCATCGCACCCGCCGCGCGCGGCCGTCCCCCGGCGCTCTCAGCATGCCCTCAGCAGGCACGATGCACAGTGGTCCCATGAACGAGTCCCGTCGCACCCTCTCCCCCCGCACCCGGTGGGCTGTGCCCGTGATCGCCGCCGTCGCGGTCGGCCTGGCCTTCGCGGCGCCGCCGCTGCTCGCCTCCGCCGGGGACTCCGGCCTCCCGACGATCAGCCCCGAGGACCTGGCCGCCCGCGTGGCCGCCGCCGAGCCGTCGCCGCTGTCCGGCACGGTCGTGTACACCGCCAAGCTGGGGCTGCCGGAGCTCCCGTTCGGCGACGTCGGCGGCGCCGACCCCATCGCCCTGCTCAGCGGAAGCTCCACGATGCGCGTGTGGACCGACGGCGCGCAGCGCTCCCGCATCGCCCTGCTGGGGCCGACCAGCGAGTACTCGGTGGTGCAGGACGGGTCGCAGGCGTGGACGTACTCCAGCACCGACGACGCGGTCGTGCACTACAGCCTCGACGCCGCGGACACGGCCCGGTACGACGACCTCGTCGCGCAGGCGCAGGCCGGCGAGCTGCCCGTGCAGGGCGACCTGCCGACGCCCGCCGAGGCCGGCCGCGAGGCCGTCGGCCTGGCCAAGCAGTCGTCGACCGTGACCCTTGACGCGCAGACCGAGGTGGCCGGGCACGCCGCCTACCAGCTCGTGGTGACGCCGACCAGCCAGACCACGCTCGTCGGGCGCATCGTCGTGGCCGTCGACGCGAAGACGTCAACCCCGCTGCGCGTGCAGGTGTGGAGCAAGGCCGACCCGCAGACCCCGGCGCTGCAGATCGGGTTCACCGACGTCTCGTTCGCGACGCCCGCCGACTCGGTGCTCGCCTTCTCGGCCCCCGCCGGGGCGTCCACCCGTGACGTCGTGGTGCCGCTGCCCGACCCGCCGGCCGAGACCCCCGCGCCGACCGCCGGCGAGCTGCCCGAGGGTGTGACCGTGACGGGCACCGGGTGGGACACCGTGGTCCAGGCCTCGGGCGTGGACGTGGCGGCACTGATCGCCGGGGACCCGGCCGCGGCGGGCGCGCTGCCGGGCGTCGACAAGACGTTCGGGTCGCGCGGCGCCGAGCAGCTGTACCAGCAGTTCGTGCCGGAGGAGGGCTCGGGGTCGCCCATGGGCAACCTCGACACCTCCGCCCTGTACGACACGCTCACGACCGCCGTGCCCGAGGGTCGGCTGCTCTCGTCGGCGCTGCTGTCCGTGCTGGTCACCGACGACGGCCGCGTGCTCGTCGGCGCGGTGCCCGGCTCGACCCTCCAGGCCCTGGCGGCCCGGTGACCGCACCGACGACCGGTCCGACGGCCGACGCCGCGCTCGCCCCGAGCGCGGCCTCGGTCGTCCCCGAGCCCGACAGCGACCTCGCGATCCGCACCGAGGGCCTCACCAAGCGCTTCCGGTCCGGGCAGGTGGCGGTCGACGGCATCGACCTGCGGGTGCCGCGCGGCGCGGTCTACGGGTTCATCGGACCCAACGGCTCGGGCAAGACGACGACCATCCGGATGCTGCTCGGGCTGGTCCGGCCCACCAGCGGGCGCGCGTACCTGCTGGGCGAGCCCATGCCCGAGGCCGGCGCGGTCGTGCTGCCGCGCGTCGGGGCGCTGGTCGAGGGCCCCGCGTTCCACCCGTACCTCACGGGCCGCGCGAACCTGGGCCGGCTCGACGCCAGCGATGCGACGGCCGACCCGGGCACCGCGCGGCAGCGCGCCGACGAGGCGCTCGAGCGCGTGGGGCTGGCCGCGGCGGCCACCAAGCCGTACCGGCAGTACTCGCTCGGCATGAAGCAGCGGCTCGGGCTGGCGGCGGCGCTGCTGCGCCCCCGCGAGCTGCTGGTGCTCGACGAGCCCACCAACGGGCTCGACCCGCAGGGCACCCGCGAGGTGCGCAACCTCGTGCGCGAGCTGGCCGAGCACGGCACGACCGTGCTGGTCTCGTCGCACCTGCTGGCCGAGATCGAGCAGGTCTGCTCGCACATCGGGATCATGGGCCGCGGCCGGCTGCTGCTGCAGGGCGACCGCGCCGCGCTGACCGACCGCGGCGCCGCCCGGGTGTCGGTGCAGACGTCGGTGGACCACGTGGGTGCCGCGACCGAGGTGCTCGCCGGGCTGGGGCTCACCGAGATCCGGGTCGTGGGCGTCCGCGTCAGCGGGCTCCTGCAGGACGTGCCGCCCGAGAAGGTGTCGGCCGCCCTGGTGCACGCGGGCGTCGACCTGCTGGGCCTCGAGGTGCGCCGGCCGAACCTCGAGCAGATGTTCGTCGAGCTGACCGGGGAGGGCTTCGATGTCGCTCGTTGAGCTCGCGCCCGTCGACCTGTCGCCCCGCCGGGGATCCACGCTCCGTCTGGTCCGCAGCGAGCTGCGCCTCGTGCTGGGCCGACGCCGGAACATCGTCCTGCTGTCCGGGCTGGCCCTGGTGCCGCTGCTGCTGGGCACCGTCCTGTTCCTCACGCAGGACTCGGCGCTCGACGGCCAGGGCCCGGGGTTCATCGGGCAGGTCACCGGCAACGGGCTGTTCCTCGTCGTCGCGTCCCTGTTCCTGTGCCTGCCCTTCCTGCTGCCGCTGACCATCGGGATCGCGTCCGGCGACGCCATCGCCGGCGAGGCGTCGGCCGGCACGCTGCGCTACCTGCTCACGGTGCCCGTCGCGCGGGGTCGGCTGCTGGCCGTCAAGGCGGTCGGCGCGCTGGCGTTCGCGGCGTCTGCCGTGCTCGCCATCGCGATCGTCGGGCTGGTCGCCGGCGCCGTGTACTTCGGGCTGCACGGCGTGACCCTGCTGTCGGGCACCACCGTGCCGCTGGGCGCCGGGGTGCTCCGGGTCGCCGGGGTCGTCGCCTACGTCGGGCTGTCCATGACCGGGCTCGTCGCCGTCGGGCTGTTCTACTCCACGCTCACCGAGGTGCCCGTCGGCGCGATGGCCGCGACCGTGGTCACCGCGATCGTCTGCGGCGTCCTCGACCAGCTCCCGCAGCTGCACACGATCGCGCCGGCCCTGCTCACGCACCACTGGCTCGACTTCGCGGAGTTCCTGCGGCTCGAGCCCGACTGGGGCGTGCTGGGTCAGGGCCTCGCGCTGCAGGCCGCGTGGGTGGCCATCTTCGGCGCGCTCGCGTGGAGCCGGTTCACCACCGCGGACGTGTCGAGCTGAGCGCGCGCTGTCCGCTCAGGGCAGACGGGTCGCGACGACGGGCGGGCGGGTTCGCGGGCTAGCGTGGCTGCAGAGCACGCAGCCGCACCTCGGAGGACACCATGACGACGCACCTGGAGCACCGTCCCGAGCCGTTGCTGCGCCGGCTCGTCGGCGCCATCCTGCGCGAGAACCGTGAGCGCCAGGGCCGCACCCTGCGGGACGTCGCCGAGGACGCGCGGGTGTCGATCGCGTACCTGTCCGAGGTCGAGCGCGGCCGCAAGGAGGCCTCCTCCGAGGTGCTCGCCGCCGTGTGCCGGGCGCTCGGGCTGCGGCTGGTGGACCTCGTCGGCACCGCCCACGCGCAGCTCGCGCTGGCCGACGGCCGCGTGGTCGTCGACCTGACGGCCCCCGCCGAGCCCGCCACCGCGAGCGCCCGGCACGAGCTCGCCGGCGTCACGACCCTCGTCCCGCGCGCCGACTCGACGGTGCCGACGGGCCTGCTGCTCGCCGCCTGACACCTCACCCGACGCCGTCCACCCCCTTGAGGGTCGTGACGACCCGGTCCGCCAACCCGTAGTCCACCGCCTGCTGCGCCGTGAGGATGAGGTCGCGTTCGGTGTCCGTGCGCAGCTTGGCCAGCGGCTGCCCGGTGTGGCGGTGCAGGATCTCGTCCACCTGCTCGCGCAGCCGGCCAATCTCGCGAGCCTGGATCTCGAGGTCGGCCGCGGTGCCCTCTCCCCCGCCCGACGGCTGGTGCAGCAGCACGCGCGCGTGCTCGAGCACGTGCCGGTTGCCGGGCGTCCCCGCGGCCAGCAGCACGGCCGCGGCGGACGCGGCCTGCCCCAGGCAGAACGTGGCCACCGTCGGCTTGATGAACTGGATGGTGTCGTACACGGCCAGGAGAGCCGTGATCGAGCCGCCCGGCGAGTTGATGTACAGGTGGATCGGCGAGTCCTGGCTCTCCGACTGCAGGTGCAGCAGCTGCGCGATCACCACGTTGGCCACGCCGTCGTCGATCTCGGTGCCCAGGAAGATGATCCGGTCGGTGAGCAGGCGCGAGTAGACGTCGGACGCGCGCTCCCCGGTCGGCCGCTGCTCGATGACCACGGGGATCGTGTACTGGCCGGCCATCAGAGGCCCGCCCGTCGCATCGAGGCGTCCGGTCGCACGTCGTCGAGGTGCTCGACCACCTTGTCGATGAAGCCGTAGGCCAGCGCCTCCTCGGCGGTGAACCAGCGGTCCCGGTCGGCGTCGCGCTCGATCGTCTCCACCGTCTGGCCCGTGTGCTCCGCGGTGAGCGACTGCATGGTCCGCTTCACGTGAGCCATGTTCTGCGCCTGGATGGCGATGTCGATGGCCGTGCCGCCGATGCCGCCCGACGGCTGGTGCATGAGGACGCGCGAGTGCCGCAGCGCGTACCGCTTGCCCGGGGTGCCGGCGCTGAGCAGGAACTGGGCCGCGCTCGCCGCCAGGCCCATGGCCAGCGTGGAGACGTCGTTCGGGATGAGCCGCATGGTGTCGTACATGGCCAGCGCCGCGCTGACCGAGCCACCCGGGGAGTTGATGTAGAGCGCGATGTCGCGCCGCGGGTCCTCTGCCGAGAGCAGCAGCAGCTGGGCGCAGACGCGGTTGGCGATCGTGTCGTCCACCTCCTGGCCCAGCACGACGATGCGCTGGTGCAGCAGGCGGGTGGACAGGTCGTCGTCGAAGGGGCGGACCTGCGGCGGCGCCTCGGTCCGGGACGTGGGTGTGTCGAGCATCGTGATCTCCCTGGTCGGTGTGCGTGTCCCTCGACCGTGGCACCCCGCGACCGCCTGGCGGGCCCGGATCTGCCGTGCGCAGATCTGCCGCAGGCAGACACGCCTACGCTCGACGGCGTGAGCGATCCCGCCCCGATCCCGCTGCGCGACCTGCGCTCCGACTGTGCCCGGTGCTCCGGGCTCTGCTGCGTGGCGCACGCGTTCCAGCGCTCGGCGGACTTCGCGTACGACAAGCCGGCCGGCACGGCCTGCCGCAACCTCCGGACCGACTTCCGGTGCGGCATCCACGCCGACCTGCGCACGAGCGGGTTCACCGGCTGCACGGTCTACGAGTGCTTCGGCGCCGGCCAGCGGGTGACCCAGGAGCGGTTCGGCGGCCGCACCTGGCGCGACGAGCCCGCGCTCGCGGCCGAGATGTTCGCGGCGTTCTCGTCCGTGCGCGGCCTGCACGAGCTGCTCTGGTACCTCACGCAGGCCCTGGCGGTCCCCGCCGCGGCGCCCCTGCACGACGAGGTCGGGCGGCTGCTCGCGGAGGTGGATGCGCTGGGCGACGCCGGGACCGGCGGGACGGACCCGCAGCCCAGGGTCGGCGAGCTGCTGGGCCGGGTGAGCGCGCTGGCCCGGGCCGGCCTGCCCGGGCGACGAGCGCGCGGCGCCGAGCTGGTGGGCGCGCGACTGGCCGGCGCCGACCTGCGCGGCGCGGACCTGCGCGGCGCCCGGCTCCTCGGCGCGGACCTGCGGGGCGCCGACCTGCGGCTGGCCGACGTGCTGGGCGCCGACCTGCGCGGCGCGGAGCTCGCGGGCGCGGACCTCACCGACGCCCTCTTCCTCACCCCGCCGCAGGTGGCCTCGGCGCGCGGCGACGGGGCGACGCGGCTGCCGTCCGGCCTGGTCGCGCCCGCGCACTGGTGACCCCCGGGGCGGTCACCCCTCCGACAGGCCCCACGACCCGGACCAGGACTCCCCCGGGGCGAGCGTGCGCAGGTCCGCCCCGGACCGGAACGCGTGCGGGGGGCAGGTCATGGGCTCGACCGCGAGGGACTGCCGGCGGCGCTCGGCCGGGAGCACGCCGTCGGCCGAGTAGACCATCAGGTACCCGAACGCCTCGTCGACCCAGAGGCGCACGCCGCCCGCGGTCTCCGGGTCCGACAGGTGCACCACCGCGCGGCCGTCGTCGCCCCGCTCGAGGTCCCCGAACACCGTGTCCAGCACCTCCGGGCCGACGGCCCGCGGCGAGCGGAAGTCGAGATGCGTCCCCGTCACGTCGACGGCCGTCGGCCGCTCGTCGCGGTCGGCGGGCACCGGGGAGTGCGTCCCGGCGGGCACGCGCAGGTGCAGGCCGTCGACGGCCGCACCCAGGCCCAGGTACGGGTGGAAGCCGATGCCGAACGGCGCGGGCTCGTCGCCCGTGTTCCGCGCGGTCGAGGCGACGGTGAGCCCGTCGGCGGCCAGGTGGTAGCCCACCTGGAGGCTCAGCTCCCACGCGTACCCGGGCTGCGGGCGCAGCACGCACGTGAGGACGACGTCCTGCTCGGTGCAGGAGACCTCGGTCCAGTCCAGCCAGCGCACCATGCCGTGGATCGCGTTCCCGCGCTCCGGCTCGTCCATGGCGACCTGGCACGTGTGGCCGCCGAAGGTGTACCGGCCGCCGGCCAGCCGGTTGGGGAACGGCGCGAGCACCTGCCCGCGGCCGTCCGGCGCGCGCTCGGCGACGTCGAATCCGTCGAGCACCGGCAGGCCGCCCAACGAGCACTCCCGAAGGGTCGCGCCCACCTGGGTGACGACGGCGACGTGGCCCCCGTGCGCGATGCGGTACTGGCGGCCCGACGGTGGTGTACCGCTCACGACGTCTCCTCGAGGGGGATCTGGCAGGTCTGCGGTGGACGACGACGAGTCCAGCACCGGCCGCGCCGCTCGTCGTCATCCTCTCGGGATGATCATGGCCGACGACGGGCGCGGTCCGGAGGGCCTTTCATCCCGACGGGATGATGCTCGCCCGCCGGGCCCGGTGCGACGCTCGACGACGACCCCGCCCCGACCGTCACGCCTGGGGACTTCTGTGACGACGCCACCGGACCAGAGCGTTCTCATCAACGGGTTCGGCGTGCTCTTCGTCGTCCTCAACTCGTTCGGGCTCGGGCTCCGCCTCTCGGTCGGCCGGACGCTCGCGCAGGCCGTCGAGCACCGGACGATCGCCGTCTGGGTGCTGGTGATCAACTTCGTGGTCATCCCCGGGCTGTTCGTCGGCTACCTGCTGACGGTCGCCGCGTCGGTCCCCGACGAGATCAAGGTCGGGTTCTGCATCGCGGCGCTCAGCGCGGGCATGCCGTTCGCCCCGCTGCTGGCCCGGCTGGCCAAGGCCGACGGCCGCATCGCGACGACCCTGCTGGTGGTGCTGACGGTCGGCACCGTCGCCGCGCTGCCGCTGGGGCTGCCCCTGGCGCGCCGAGCTGCACCGCAAGGAGCCGGCGCTGGTCCCCGAGCTGCACCGCCGGGCCGCTCGCTGGTTCGCCGGGGCGGGGCAGCCCGAGACGGCGATCGCGCACGCGCACCTGGGCGGGGACGTCGAGCTGCTGGCGGACCTGGTCCTGGCCGCGGCGCAGCCCACTTGGGCGGCGGGGCACATCGGCACCGTGCAGCAGTGGATGTCGTGGCTCGAGGAGGCCCGGGACGCCGACTCCTTCCCGGCGATCGCGGCGCACGCCTCCCTCCTCTACGCCCTGGTGGGCGAGGCACCGCGGGCCGAGTACTGGTCCGCGCTCGCCACCGGGCAGCACCGCGACGGCGCGCTGGCCGACGGCAGCACGATCGCCGGCACCCTGGCGTACCTGCGCTCGATCGAGGCGCGCGACGGGACGGCGCAGATGCGCCTCGACGCCCGCCGCGCCTGGGCCGGCCTGTCCCCCGCCAGCCCGTACCGCGCGACGATGCGGCACACGGAGGGGCTGGCCTGGCTGCTCGAGGGCGACCTCGACCGGGCGGACGACCTCTTCGTCGAGGCCGTCGAGGCCGCGGAGGTCAGCGGCGCCCAGCCGCTCGCGGCGATGGTCCTGGCCGAGCGCGCCGGGGTGGCCGTCGAGCGCGGCGACTGGCCGGCCGCGGTCTCCGCCGTCCACCTCGCGACCGCGATCGTGGTCGACGGCGGGTACGGGTCGTACTGGACCAGCGCGCTCGTGCACGCGTGGGCCGCCCGGACGGCGCTGCACCTCGGGCTGCGGACCGAGGCGATCGAGCACACCCGGCGCGCGCTGGCGCTGCGTCCGCTGCTGACCTACGCCCTGCCCGTGGTCTCGACGCAGGCGCTGCTCGCCACGGGTCAGGCCTGCCTGGGGCTCGGGGACCTGCACGCGGCGGCGGCCGTCGTCCGGCAGGCGCAGGAGATCCTGCACCGCCGTCCGGGGCTCGGGGACCTGCCCGAGCGCGCGGCCGCGCTGGGTGCGCTCGTGCGGGACGCCGCCGCGCACGGCCGGCCCGGGACGCTCACCCCGGCCGAGGTCCGGTTGCTGCCCCTGCTCGCCACGCACCTGACCTTCCCGCTGATCGCCGAGCGCCTCGGGGTCTCCCGCAACACGGTGAAGTCGCAGGCGATCTCGATGTACCGCAAGCTCGGGGTCTCGTCGCGCAGCGAGGCCGTGGCGCTCTGGGAGCAGCTCGACGGGTCGACGGGCTCGTAGGTCGCCGGTCGTCCGATGTCGAGGACGGCGCGGTGGCTCCGACCACCCAGGAAGGACGCGGGGCACCGGGCCCCGCGCCACGTACCGGAGGTGCAGAGATGCCGACCATCAGCCCGTTCCTGTGGTTCGACGACGAGGCCGAGCAGGCCGCCGAGCGCTACGTCGCGATCTTCCCGAACTCCCGCATCACCGCGGTCGCCCGCTACGGCGAGGGGGCGCCCCGGCCGGCGGGGACCGCGATGACCGTGAGCTTCGTCCTCGACGGCCTCGAGCTCCAGGCGCTCAACGGGGGCCCGATGTACGCGTTCACCGAGGCGTTCTCGCTGCAGGTGTCCGTGCCCGACCAGGCCGAGTGCGACCGGGTGTGGGACGCCCTGGTCGAGGACGGCGGCGAGCCCGGCTCGTGCGGCTGGCTCAAGGACCGCTGGGGCCTGTCGTGGCAGGTGGTGCCGACCGCCCTGCCCGAGCTGCTCGGCGACCCGGACCCCGCCCGCGCGGGCCGCGCGATGGCCGCCATGCTCACCATGGGCAAGCTCGACGTCGCGGCGCTGCGCGCGGCGGCGGACGGCGCGGGCGTCCCCGCGTAGCCCGTCCGACGGTGCGGGACCCTCGTCAGCCCAGGTCGGCCACGCGCGGCACGGCCGGGGCGACGGCGTCCCGCACCCACGCCGACAGGCTCGTGGCCGGCGGGCGCAGGATCACCGTCTCGACGCCCAGCGCCGCGTACGGCCGCACCTGGTCGACGAACCCGGCCACGTCGCCGGCGATCAGCGCCTCGCTGCCGTGCAGCAGGGTCACGCGGATCTCGGCCGGGTCGCGGCCCACGTCCTCGCAGTGGCCGCGGAGCACCTCGAGCTTGTGCGCCACCTCCTGCGGGCCCGTCGCGAAGAGGTTGCACGCGTCGCCGTACTGCGCGACCAGACGCAGGGTCTTGCGCTCGCCGGACCCGCCGACCAGGATCTCCGGTCGCCGCAGCGGCTGCGGCGAGCACAGGGTCTGCGCCAGCTGGTAGTGCTTGCCCTCGAACGGGCCGTCGTTCGTCGGGTCCCACATCTGGCGACAGATCTGCAGGGTCTCCTCGAGGCGCTCGAACCGCTCGGCCAGAGGCGGGTACGGCACGCCCATCGCCCGGTGCTCCTCCTCGTACCAGGCCGCCCCGAGACCCATCGTCGCGCGGCCCCCGCTGAGCACGTCGAGGGTGGCACCGATCTTCGCCAGCAGGCCGGGGTACCGGTAGGTCACGCCGGTGACCAGCACGCCGAGCTGGACGTTCGAGGTCACGCCGGCGAGGTAGCCGAGCGTCGTGTACGCCTCGAGCATGGGGTCGTCGGCCGGGAAGCCGGCCGCGACCATCTGGAAGTAGTGGTCCATGACCGAGACCCAGGCGATCCCGGCCTCGTCGGCGGCCGACGCCGTGTCGGCCAGCTCCTGACGCAGGGCGGAGGGCTCGACCGAGTCGAACCGCATGAGGTGGACGCCAACACGCACGGGGACTCCTTCGACGGGGGTGGTGTTTTCACCATGCCCCTTCGAGCGCGCTCGAAGTCAAGCCGGACGGCCCGGCTCAGCGCACCACCCAGTCCGACATCACCAGCAGCACGACGTCGACCGCGGCGACCGCGATGGCGAACGTGAACGGCAGCCGGCTGCGGCCACCGCCCAGGGCCAGCACGGTGCCCACGATCGTCAGCCCGACGGCGGCGACGAGCACCACGGCCGCGGCGGCCCGCGGAGGGCCCGCGGGGGCCAGCACGAGCAGCACGGTGGCGGCCACCAGCGCGACCGCGGTGCCGATGCTCGTCGCCACGCCGCCGGCCCGGTGCGGGAGCCCGCGGACCCCGGTGGCGTGGTCGTCCTGCAGGTCGGGGATCACGTTGGCGCCGTGCGCCCCGATGCCGAGCAGCGCGCCCGCGGCGACGGCCCACCAGGCCGCGACGGGCGCACCCGGCAGCGCGAGCGCGATGGCCAGGGGCAGGAAGCCGAACGAGAACGCGTACGGCGCCCACGACCACGCCGTGCTCTTGAGCCCCAGGTTGTAGGCCCAGGCCGACGCGACGGTCGCCAGGTGCACCAGCCCCGCGCGCCAGCCGAGCGCGAACGACAGGACGACGCAGGCGGCGGCGGCGGCGAGCGCGGCCGTCCGCACCGTGGACACCGCCAGCCGGCCGGCGCCGACCGGCTTGTCGGTGCGGCCGACCGCGGCGTCGCGCCCGGCGTCGACCCAGTCGTTGGACCACCCGACCGACAGCTGGCCGGCCAGGATCGCCGCGCCGACCAGCACGGTCGTCCTCGTCGGAGCGCCCGCACCCGCCGCCATCGCCACGGAGAAGGCCGTCACCGCGACCGTGGGGGCCGGGTGGCAGGCCAGGGCCAGCTCGACGGCGCGGGAGCGCCGCTGCTCGTCGGTCAACCGGCCCACCTCCGCTCGGACCGCGCCATCGTCGCAGGTGGGGCGAGCTTCCGACACGGTTGCCCGTGCCATGTGACGGACCTGCCCGCGCGTGACACGATGCCCGGATGGTGCGTATCGCCGCGATCGCCCCCGTCCTGCCGGCGCACCGGCATGCCCAGAGCGAGATCACCGCCACGATCGCCCCGCTGCTCACGTCCGACCCGCGGCGCCTGGCGACGATCGAGCGCATCCACGGGGCCACGGGGATCGAGACGCGGCACCTGGCGCTCCCCCTCGACGCGTACGCGGGCCTCACCACGTTCGCGGCGGCGAACGACGCCTTCGTCCGCGAGGGCACCCCGCTGGCCGCGCTCGCGTGCCGCCGGGCCCTGGCCGCCGCCGGGCTGACGGCCGACGACGTCGACTTCCTGCTGTTCACGTCGATCACGGGCATCGCCACGCCGTCGCTCGACGCGCTCCTGGTCGAGCAGCTCGGTCTGCGCGAGGACGTCAAGCGGATCCCCGTCTTCGGCCTCGGCTGCGTCGCGGGTGCCGCCGGGATCGCCCGCGTGCGCGACTACCTGCAGGGACACCCCGGTGACGTGGCGCTGCTCGTGTCGGTCGAGCTCTGCTCACTGACGCTGCAGCACGGCGACGACTCGATGGCGAACATCGTGTCGAGCGGCCTGTTCGGCGACGGCGCCGCGGCGGTCGTCATGGTGGGCGCCGACCGCGCGGGCGACGTCCGGGGCGGGGTCGACGTGGTCGCGGCGCGCAGCGCGCTGCACCCCGACACGAGCGGCGCGCTCGGCTGGGACATCGGCGGCAGCGGCTTCCGGATCGTGCTGGCGGCGAGCCTGGCGGACATCGTCGAGAAGCACCTGGGCAGGGGCGTGGTCGACCTGCTCGCGGCCCACGACCTCAAGGTCCCCGACATCGACACGTGGGTGGCCCACACGGGCGGACCGAAGATCCTCCAGGCCGCCGCGCGCGCGCTCGACCTGCCCGAGGAGGCGTTCGCCGCGAGCTGGCGGTCGCTGGCGCGCGTGGGCAACCTGAGCTCGTCCGGGGTGCTGCACGTGCTGGCCGACGAGCTGGCGGCGGGCGGCCAGATCCCCGGGTCGGCCGGCGTGCTGTTCGCCATCGGCCCCGGCGTGTGCACCGAGACCGTCCTGCTGCGCTGGCCCGAGGAGTCGTAGGTGACCTGGTACGACTGGCTGATCGTCGTCGTCGCGGTCGAGCGTCTGGCCGAGCTGGTGGTGTCGCAAAGGCACGTGACCTGGGCCTTCGCGCACGGCGGCATCGAGACCGGCAAGCGCCACTACCCCCCGATGGTCGCGCTGCACACCGGCCTGCTCGTCGCGTGCGTGGTCGAGGTGCACGTGGCCGACCGGCCGTTCCTGCCCGCGCTCGGGTGGACCGCGCTCGCGTTCGTGGTCGCGGCGAACGCGCTGCGCTGGTGGTGCATCGCGACGCTGGGCACCCAGTGGAGCACCCGCGTGATCGTGGTGCCGGGCGCCTCGCTGGTGCATCGGGGTCCGTACCGCTGGCTCAGCCACCCGAACTACGTGGCCGTCGCGGTCGAGGGCGCCGCGCTGCCTTTCGTGCACACGGCGTGGGTCACCGCGGTGACCTTCACCGTGCTGAACGCCGTGCTCCTGCTGGGCTTCCGCATCCCCACGGAGGAGCGCGCGCTGTCCTCGATCAGCCCGGCGACGGCATGACGCCCGACGCCGACCTGCTGGTCATCGGCGGCGGACCTGTCGGGCTCGCGGTCGCCATCGAGGGGCGCCTGGCCGGGCTGTCGGTGATCGTGGTCGAGCCGCGCTCCACGCCCGTCGACAAGGCGTGCGGCGAGGGGCTCATGCCGGGGGCGGTCGCCGCGCTCGGGCGCCTGGGCGTGCACCCCGACGGGCACGTCCTCAGCGGGATCCGGTACCTGCGCGGCCCGCGGGTGGCCGACCACCTGTTCGCCACGTCGCCCGGGCTCGGCGTGCGCCGGACCGTGCTGCACGCGGCGATCGCCCAGCGGGCGGCCGAGCTGGGCGTGGTGGTGGTGCCGGGCCGGGGCGGCGCCGTCGAGCAGGACGCCGACGCGGTGTGGTGCGCGGGGATCCGCGGCCGCTGGCTCCTGGCCTGCGACGGGCTGCACTCCACCGTCCGCCGGCAGGTGGACCTGAACGTCGACCGACGGGGCGCCGGCCGCAGGTTCGGCGTGCGCCGCCACTTCCGCGTCGAGCCCTGGACCGACTTCGTCGAGGTGCACTGGGGGCGCTCGGTCGAGGCGTACGTGACGCCGGTGGCGGACGACGTCGTGGGCGTCGCCCTGCTCGGGCCCGCGCACCACGACTACGACCGCACGCTCGACTCGTTCGCCGCGCTGCGCCGCCACCTGGGCGGCGCCGAGACCCTCGGCCCGGCCCGGGGCGCCGGACCCTTGCACCAGCAGACCCGCCGGCGCACCGCCGGCCGGGTGCGGCTGGTGGGCGACTCGTCGGGCTACGTGGACGCCCTGACCGGCGAGGGTGTGCGCGTGGGCCTGGCCCAGGCGCACGCTGCCGTCGCGACGCTGGACGACGACGTGGCCCGCTCCAACGCCGCGTACGAGAAGGCGTGGACGGCGGCCACCCGCGACTACCGCGTGCTCACCGCGGGCCTGCTCGCCGCCGCGAGCTCCCCCCTGCGGCGCGGCATCGTGCCCCTGGCCGCGGCCGCGCCCGGGCTGTACCGCGCCGTGGTCGAGCGGCTGGCGCGCTGACCCCCGCTCACACCCCGAACGCCGCCGGACCCTCGGGCTCCAGGGCACGGGCGATCCGCGCGTGCATCTCGGCCGACATCGGCGGCAGGGCGTCGAGCGTGAACCAGCGGGCGTCGGTGTTCTCGCCGTCGTCGGGGAACGGCTCGCCGGAGACGTACCGGAACCGGAACGTCAGGTCGAGGTACTGGGCCCGGTCGCCGTTCTCGTACTGCATCGGCGGCAGCGCGTGCACCCAGACCAGGCGCTCGGGGACCGCGACCACCGAGGCCTCCTCGAGCACCTCGCGGGCACCGGCGACGGACGGCTCCTCCCCCGGGTCGACGATCCCGGTGACCGGCGTCCAGTGACCGTTGTCCGCCCGCCGGACCAGCAGGACCTCGTCGCCGCGCACGACGACGGCGGTCACCCCCGGCAGCCACAGCAGGTCGTGACCGACGGCGGCGCGCAGGGCGAGGACGTACTCGGGTGTGGGCACGGGCCGATCGTACGAGCCCGGTTCGGCTGCGCCGCCCGGGCAGGGGACAATGGACGCGTCGCCGATCGAGAAGGACCTGTGCCGTGAACCAGCCCCGCATGAACGTCGAGTCGTTCAACCTCGACCACCGGACCGTCGCCGCGCCTTACGTGCGCCTGGCCGACACCAAGCACCTGCCCGCCGGGGACGTCATCCAGAAGTACGACGTCCGCTTCACGCAGCCCAACGTCGCGCACCTCGAGATGCCGACCGTGCACTCCCTCGAGCACCTGTTCGCCGAGCACTCCCGCAACCACTCGGACCGGGTCATCGACTTCTCCCCCATGGGCTGCCAGACCGGCTTCTACCTGATCCTGCAGGGCGAGTGGGACTACGACGACGTGCTCGGCCTGGTGCAGGACACGCTCACGGACATCACGACGGCGACCGAGGTGCCCGCCGCGAACGAGGTGCAGTGCGGCTGGGGCGCCAACCACACCCTCGCCGGCGCGCAGGACGCCGCCCGGACGTTCCTGGCCGCCCGCGAGGAGTGGAGCCAGGTCACCGCATGATCGCCGTCGACGCGGTCATCGTCACCGCGATGCCCGACGAGTCCGCCGCGTTCCTCACCCGGGCCGACGTGGTGGGCGACCCCACGCAGATGGGCCACGCCGAGCACCGGCTGCTCACCGTCTGCGGGCGCCAGGTGCTGCTGGTCCAGTGCGGCATCGGCCTGGTGAACTCGGCGACCGCCGCCGCCGTGGCCATCCAGGGCACGCACCCGCGCGCGGTGATCAGCGCCGGCAGCGCCGGTGGCGTCGGCCTCGAGGTGCGGGTGGGCGACGTCGTCGTCGGCTCCGAGTACGTCTACTCCGGCGCGGACGCGCGGGCCTTCGGGTACGAGCTGGGCCAGGTGCCCGGCATGCCCGAGGTGTACGAGGCCGAGCAGATCCTGCACGACGCCGCCGTGACGTCCGCCGTCGACGTCCGCGTGCTGTCCGGCACGGTGCTGTCCGGCGACGCGTTCATCGACTCCAGCCGCATCGACCGCATCCGGGCCTCGTTCCCGTCCGCGCTGGCCACGGACATGGAGTCCGCCGCGCTGGCGCACACCGCCCACCTCTACGGGGTGCCGTTCCTGTCGGTCCGCGGCATCTCGGACCTGTGCGGGCCGGTGGCCGGCGCCGACTTCCTCACCCACGTCGACGACGCCGCCGACCGCTCCGCCACGGTCGTCCTCGAGGTGCTCCGGCGCCTCGCGGTCGGCGACATGGCGCACTCCCGTTGACCGTCCGCCCGCCCCAGCACCCGACACCACCCCGAGGGAATCAGCGCCGATGACCCAGAACCACCCCGTCCGCGTGCACCCGAGCGCCGACCGCCTGGCGCGCACCGACCAGCTGGCCTGGGCCATCGCCGAGGTCGCCGCCGACCCCGTCGAGGTGCCGGACGAGGTGGTCGACATGATCATCAACCGCGTCATCGACAACGCCGCGGTCACGGTCGCGTCGCTCACGCGCACGCCCCCGTCGTCGGCCCGCGCGCAGGCCCTCGCGCACCCGTACGCCGGTCCCAAGCACGGGTCCACCGTGTCGGGCGTCGCGCCGAGCACGCGCGTCAGCCCCGAGTGGGCGGCGTGGGCCAACGGCGTCGCGGTGCGCGAGCTCGACTACCACGACACGTTCCTCGCGGCCGACTACTCGCACCCCGGCGACAACATCCCGCCGATCGTCGCAATCGCGCAGCACACGGGCGCCGACGGGGCCGCGCTGGTCCGGGCGATCGCCACGGGCTACGAGATCCAGGTCGACCTGGTGCGGGCGATCAGCCTGCACAAGCACAAGATCGACCACGTCGCCCACCTCGGCCCGTCGGTCGCGGCCGGGCTGGGCACCCTGCTCGGGCTGTCGCCCGAGGTGATCTTCCACGCGGTGGGCCAGGCGCTGCACACCACGACGGCCACGCGGCAGTCCCGCAAGGGCGAGATCTCGTCGTGGAAGGCCTACGCGCCGGCGTTCGCGGGCAAGGTCGCCATCGAGGCGGTCGACCGGGCCATGCGCGGCGAGACGTCGCCGACGCCCATCTACGAGGGCGAGGACGGCGTCATCGCGTGGATGCTGGACGGGCCCGACGCCGCCTACGACGTCCCGCTGCCCGCGCCCGGCGAGGCCAAGACGGCGATCCTCGACACGTACACCAAGGAGCACTCGGCGGAGTACCAGTCGCAGGCGCTCATCGACCTGGCCCGGCGGCTGCACCACGAGCGCCCCGACCTGACCGGCCCGGCGAACGTGGCGTCGATCGTCATCCACACGTCGCACCACACGCACTACGTCATCGGCTCGGGCGCCAACGACCCGCAGAAGTACGACCCGACCGCGTCGCGCGAGACGCTCGACCACTCGATCCCGTACATCTTCACGGTCGCGCTGCAGGACGGCGCGTGGCACCACGTCGACTCGTACGCCCCGTCCCGCGCGGGCCGGGCGGACACGATCGCCCTGTGGCTCAAGGTCACGACGACCGAGGACCCCTCGTGGACGGCCCGGTACCACTCGACCGACCCCGCCGAGAAGGCGTTCGGCGGCCGCGTGGTCATCACGACGACCGCGGGCGAGGTGGTGGAGGCCGAGATCGCCGTGGCCGACGCCCACCCGCTGGGTGCCCGGCCGTTCGCCCGCGAGCAGTACGTGGCGAAGTTCCGGACGCTGGCCGCCGGCGTGCTGGACGACGCCGAGATCGAGCGGTTCCTCGACGTCGCCCAGCGCCTCCCCCACCTGACCGCCGACGAGCTTGCCGGCCTCACCGTCGTCGCCCCCGCCGGCCTGCTGGACACCGTGAGCACCCCGGAAGGACTGTTCTGATGCTGTACTCGACCACCACCGCGGCCGACAAGCGCGTCGCGCTGCGCGAGCAGCTGGCGTCCGGTCGCCTGCTCCGGCTGCCCGGCGCGTTCAACCCCCTGTCGGCGCGACTCATCGAGGCCAAGGGCTTCGACGGCGTGTACATCTCGGGCGCGGTGCTGTCCGCCGACCTGGGCCTGCCGGACATCGGGCTCACCACGGCGACCGAGGTCACCCTGCGCGCCGGGCAGATCGCGCGGATGACCGGCCTGCCGGCGATCGTCGACGCCGACACCGGCTTCGGCGAGCCCATGAACGTCGCGCGGACCATCCAGGGCCTGGAGGACGCCGGCCTGGCCGGCTGCCACATCGAGGACCAGGTCAACCCGAAGCGCTGCGGCCACCTCGACGGCAAGGCCGTGGTGGACGAGGACACCGCGCTCAAGCGGATCAAGGCGGCCGTCGACGGGCGCCGGGACCCCAACTTCCTCGTGATGGCCCGCACCGACATCCGCGCGGTCGACGGGCTGGCCGCGGCGATCGACCGGGCCAAGGCGCTGGTCGACGCGGGCGCCGACGCGATCTTCCCCGAGGCGCTGACCAGCCCCGAGGAGTTCGCCGCCGTTCGCGCCGCGATCGACGTGCCCCTGCTGGCCAACATGACCGAGTTCGGCAAGGGCGAGCTGCTCACCGCGCAGCAGCTCGAGGACCTCGGCATCAACATCGTCATCTACCCGGTCACCCTGCTGCGGCTGGCGATGGGCGCGGCGATGCACGGGCTCGACCAGATCCTCGCCGAGGGCACGCAGGCCGGGCTGCTGGACCGGATGCAGACGCGTGCGGAGCTCTACGAGCTGCTCGACTACGAGTCGTACAACCACTTCGACGCGGACGTGTTCAACTTCCGCCTCTAGCCGCTCCGACCACGGCGCGCAGCTGCGCGTGCACCGTCTCGAGCGGCTCCAGGTCCCGGGCGGCGCGCGCCAGCACGACCGCGCCCTCGGTCGAGGCGATCACGAGCGTGGCCACGCCGCGGGCGTCGCCGTCCAGACCCGCGTCGGCGAACAGCCGGGCGAGCCGGTCGCGCCACGCGCGGAAGACCCCGTCGGCCTGGTCGAGCCGCGCCGCGCTGTCGTCGGTGACCACGGTGCCCAGCACCGAGCAGCCGACGCCGAACGACGACCGCTCGAGCACCGCGCGCCACATCCCGACGAACCCGTCCAGCACCTCGACGGGCGACCCGCCGGCCAGGTGGTCCAGCGCGGCGACCGCGCGGGCGCCCGCCAGCGCGACCGCCTCCGCGACCAGCTGGTCCTTGCCGTCCGGGAAGTGGTGGTAGATCGACCCGCGCGGCGCGCCCGAGTGCGCGAGCACGTGCGCGAACGACGCGCCGGCCACCCCGGCCCGGGCCAGGAGCACGGTCGCGGACTGCACCATCCGGCCGCGCGGATCGTCGGTCGCCACGCTCTTCCCTTTCGTCGGCCCACGATTATGATGACCGTCATAGTACGTCCCGCACACTCGTCCGGAGGCTCCGCCATGCCCATGATCGACGTGTACGCCGCGACCGGGACGTTCCCCGACACGCACGGCCTGGCCCAGCAGCTCGCCCGGACGGTCATGGAGGTCGAGCAGGTGCCCGACATCCCGATGTTCCGCCAGAACACCGCCGCGTTCGTGCACGAGCTGCGCGCGGCCGCGCTGGCCAACGTCGACGGGGACAGCACCTACGTCCGCGTCCAGGTGCTCACCAACGCCGGCGCGCTGGACCGCGACAAGCAGCTGACGCTCGTCCGCCGGCTCACCGACGCGGTCGCCGCCGCGGCGGGCGACCCGGGGCTCGCGGACCGCACGTGGGTGCTGCTGACCGAGGCGCCCGAGGGCGGCTGGGGCCTGTGGGGCCACGCGCACACCAACGCCGAGCTCGTCGGCGCGGCCCGCGCACAGATCGCGAGCCTCCAGGGCTGACGCCCCGTCCGTCGGCTCGGGTGGCCTCGCAGGTGGTGGATGGGGGCATGATGCTCCTGATCTTCTGACCATCACCGACGATGGAGGCACCTGCATGACCGAGTCCGACGTCCAGATCCACAAGGGCCTGGCGGGGGTGGTGGTCGACACCACCGAGATCTCCTCCGTGGACGCCGCGAGCAACTCCCTGCTGTACCGCGGCTACCCCGTCCAGCAGCTGGCGGCGTCGCGGTCCTTCGAGGAGGTCGCGTACCTGCTCTGGCACGGCGAGCTGCCCGACGCGGAGCAGCTGGCGGCGCTGCGGCAGGCCGAGCGTTCGCAGCGCGTGCTGGACGACGTGGTGGTCGACGCCGTGCTGGCGCTGCCCCTGTCCTGCCACCCGATGGACGTCGTCCGCACGGCGGTCAGCGTGATCGGCGCGCACGACCCCACCGCCGAGGACTCGTCGCGCGAGGCGAACCTGGCCAAGTCGGTCCGGCTCCTGGCCCAGCTGCCGGGCATCGTCGCGCTCGACCAGCGCCGGCGCCGCGGCGAGCAGGCGGTGGCGCCGCGCGACGACCTGGGGTTCGCGGAGAACTTCCTGTGGGTCACGTTCGGTCAGCTGCCCGACCCCGTCGTGGTGCACGCCTTCGAGGTCTCGATGGTGCTCTACGCCGAGCACTCGTTCAACGCGTCGACGTTCACCGCCCGGGTCATCGCGTCCACGCTCTCGGACCTGCACTCGGCCATCACCGGGGCCATCGGCGCGCTCAAGGGGCCGCTGCACGGCGGGGCCAACGAGGCCGTCATGGAGACGTTCGAGGAGATCGGCACGGCCGACCGCGCGGCGGCCTGGCTCGACGACGCGCTGGCGCACAAGCGCAAGATCATGGGGTTCGGGCACCGCGTGTACAAGCACGGCGACTCGCGCGTGCCCACCATGCACGAGTCGCTGGTGACCCTGGTCGAGCACTACGACCGGCCCGACCTGCTGGCCCTGTACGACGCCCTCGAGTCGGCCATGACCGAGCGCAAGAACATCCTGCCGAACCTGGACTACCCCACGGGCCCCGCGTACCACCTCATGGGCTTCGACACCCCGACGTTCACGCCGCTGTTCGTCGCCAGCCGGGTCACGGGCTGGACGGCGCACGTGATGGAGCAGCTGGGCGCGAACTCCCTGATCCGACCGCTGAGCCAGTACGTGGGGCCGGCGCGACGGGACGTGCCGACCGACTGACGGCCGCGCCACCGGCGCCCAGCACGGGCGCCGGCGGCGCGAACACCACGGTCCGCTGCAGCTGGTAGCTGGCCGCGAAGAGGGCGACCTCGGTGAGCACCTTGGCGGGCAGGAGCGGGAGCCCGAGGCCGGTCAGCGCGGTGAGCAGCCCGAAGTTCGCGGCGAGCATCGTGGCGGCGAGCACGCCGTACTGCGCCGCGGCCGCGCGCAGCGACTTCGCCCGCCCGCCCGCGAACACGAGCCGCCGGTTGGCGACGAAGTTCACCGACGAGCTGAGCACCCGGGCCACCACGACCGACGGCAGGAGCGCGCCGGTCAGCGCGACCATCGCGAGCAGGACCGCCGTGTCGACCAGGAACGCGGCGAACGACGACAGCGAGAACCGCAGCAGCGGCGCGTAGACCCGGGCCGAGTCGACCACAGGACGGAAGTGCGACGACGCGTTCTCGTCCAGGTACACGGTCTCGATCTCGACCTCCTCGACGGCGAGGCCGTCCTGCGAGGCCCGCAGCAGGAGGTCCAGCTCGTACTCGAACCGCTCGCCGTCGACGCCCTGCAGCCAGTCGAGCATCGCCGCCGGGTATCCCCGCAGGCCCGTCTGGGTGTCGTGCACCGGCAGCCCGGTCGCCGTCCGGACCAGCACGCCGGTGACCGCGTTGCCCAGCCGGCTGCGCAGCGGCACCCGTCCCGTGAACCGCCGCGCGCCGAGCACCATCGCGCCGTCGCCGGCGGCCACCCGCTGGGCGACGCTCAGGATGTCCGCCACCAGGTGCTGCCCGTCGCAGTCCGCGCAGACGACGTCGCTGCCCGGCCGGTGCTCGGCCAGCCACGCGAAGCCCATCTTGAGCGCGTGCCCCTTGCCGCGGTTGACCGGGTACGCGAGCACGGTCGCGCCGAGCCCGCGGACCTCGTCGAACGTCCGCCGGTGGGCAGGCCCGCTGCCGTCGTCGACCACCAGGACCGGCACGTCGGCGCGCCGCAGCGCGGCGACCAGGGCGACCAGGCGGTCGTCGGGCTCGTAGGCCGGGACGAGTACGTACATCGTCGTCAGCCTGCGATGTACAGGATGTCGGAGGTGCCGCGCTCCTGGCCCTTGCCCAGTGGGTTGTTCACCACGGCGCCGTCGAAGTACATGGTCGACGAGCCGCCGCCGTCGATGTTGTAGGCGGTGGTGGCGCCCAGGCTCTGCATGATCTCGGCCAGGCCGGTCATGGTGACGCCCTTGCTGTACCCGGGGCTGCGGCCGTCGACCACGACGAACACCAGGTGGTTGTCGTCGATCACCCCGACGGCCGTGCGGGGCTGCTCCCCCTGGATCGAGTGGTTGCCCATGTTGGTGTCGACCTCGACGTCCTCGATGCCGGACACCACCTGCCCGTCCTCCAGCAGCGCGGGCCCGAACGACAGGGTGTTCCAGACGCCTGCCGCGACGAGCTCGTCGGCGGTCGTCGCCGTCTCGTCGTAGACCTCGACGTGCCCGTCGGTGTAGAACGCCAGGCCCTCGCGGGCCCCCGCGTCGCGGTAGACGACGCCGTTGCGGATGACGATGCCCGTGTCGCGGAAGCCGTAGTAGTCGCCGTTGATGGCGAACACCGCGCCGTTGTCCGCGGCGATGTCGGAGGTGTCCTCCGTGATGTTCAGGCCGAACTGGTTCTGCGCGAACGCCGACCGCAGCGCGGTGGCGTCCGTCAGCGTCACGTCGGCGACGTAGTACGTCACCGTGTCGTCGCCCGTGCCGGTGGTGACCGTGGAGATCGAGATGCCGGCCGAGGACGACTCGTAGCTGGTCGAGCTGATGACCGCGTCGGAGGCGTCGGTGGCGGTCGACGTGCTGACGCCCTGGCTGGCCTCGTACGCCTGGACGTCGGAGATCTCGACGTGCTCGAGCAGGTAGCGGTCGACGGCCCACGCACCCGCGCCCACCACGGACAACGAGAGCGCCAGGGTGCCGACGAGGACGGTGCGGCGGAGGGGGATGCGCTTCTTCATGCCCCTTGTCTAGGCAGCGGGACTGTCGCGACTCCGTGCGGACGCTGTGCGACCGCTGTGCCCGGTCGGGACCGGCTCACGCCGACGCGATCGGCCGCCCGATCGTCAGCGCGTCGCGCATCGGCCCGTCCAGGTCCGCGTACTTCGCGTCCGGCTCGGCGCCCACCGCCTCGAGGACGGTGCTGAAGAAGCACCGGGCCGCGGCGGCGAGCACCACGTCGAGCACCTCGTCGTCGGCGAGACCCAGCGCGCGCAGCTCGTCGAGGTCCTCGGGCCGCACGTCTGCCGCGCCGGCGGCGACCTTGTCCGCCAGCCGCGCGATCGCGTGGTCGACCTCGGTCAGCTCGTCGGAGCCGTCGCCCTGCGCCAGTGCGCGGACGGCGTCGGGGCTCATGTGCGCCTTCGCCAGGGCGTCGCCGTGCGCGAGCGCGCAGTAGCTGGAGCGCAGGCGCAGTGCTGCCGCCGTCGTCGCGACCTCGTAACGCCGCGCGTCCATCCCCTTGATCGCCCCGTTGAGCCCCTGCCAGCCCCGCAGCACCGCGGGACGCTGGGCGAGCACCCGCGTGTAGTTGGCGACGTGGCCCAGCGTCGCCCGGTCCTTCTCGAACGCCGCGGCGACCTCGCCGGTGGGGTCGTCGTCCTCGGTCGCCTCGCGGATCCAGCTCATTGCGTCCTCCCGGTGCGTCCGGACGATCATGCGCCGCGGCCGGGCGCGCGTCGAGGGCCCGATCGGGCAGAGTGGCCGCATGCCCGACACGGCCGCTCCCGACGCCCCGGCGGCCGCTGCCAACAACGCCGCCTGGTGCGACCTCGTGTGCCGCGCGGCGAGGCTGCCGACGACGTCCGGCGCGGGCCTCTGGTCGACACCGCGCCGCTCGCCCGACGCCTACCCGGACGCCGTGACCCTGGCCCGCGGGGTGCCCGTCGCGGAGGTCCTGGCCGCGATCGACGACTCGGCTGGCGCCTCGGTGAAGGACTCGTTCGCCGACCTCGACCTGGCGCCGCACGGCTACGCGGTCCTGTTCGAGGCGCAGTGGCTCTCCCGGGCGCCCGGACCGACGAGCGCACCCGACCTGCCGTGGCGGACGGTCGATGCCTCGACCCTCCCGCAGTGGCTGGCCGCGCACGGCTCGGCCGCGATCACGCGCGCGGTGCTGGACGACCCGGGCGTGCGGCTGCTGCTGGCGGCCGACGGCGACGGACCCCTCGCGGTCGCGGCGCTCAACCGCTCCCGAGCGGGCGCCGACCCGGTCGTCGGGGTCTCGAACGTGCAGGCGCTGCGGGCCGACCCGGAGCTGGTGTGGCGGGACCTGGCCCGCGTCGCCCGCCGCGAGCTCGGCCCGCACCCGCTGGTCGGCTACGAGTCCGGCGCCGACCTCGTCGCGCCCCGTGCCGTCGGCTTCGAGCCGGTCGGCGGGCTCCGCGTCTGGCTGCGCTGAGCTCGTCGCGCCCCGTGCCATCGGCTTCGAGCCGGTCGGCGGGCTCCGCGTCTGGCTGCGCTGAGCCTCGTCGCGCGCGCCCCTCCAGCGCCTACGGCTCGATGGTGAACCCCGTCAGCCCCTCGGGCTCCTCGGTGGTGACCTCCACGCCGGACACCCCGGCGCCGCCGGGCCCCGAGCGGCACCACGCCACGAGCGCGTCGACCGCCTCGTCGGCGCCCTCGAGCACGGCCTCGACGGCCCCGTCGGAGCGGTTGCGCACCCAGCCGTGCACGCCGAGCCGGCGGGCCTCGCGGGACAGCGACCAGCGGTACCCGACGCCCTGCACGAGCCCGCGGACCACGAGCCGGCGGCGGATCACCCGGGGCCGCCCGCGGCGCTGCGCTCGGCCGGGCCGAACACGACCAGGACCGTCAGGTCCTGCGTGATGTCGACGAACCGGTGCGGCTCGAGGGCCGGGACGAACGCGACGTCGCCGGGACCGACGTCGACGGTCAGCCCCGGCGTCCAGAGCCGCGCGCGACCGTCGAGGACGACGTAGATCTCGTCCTCGGTGTGCGGCTGCTGACTGTCCTCGTCGCCGGCGCGCAGCACGTAGGTGCCCACGCTGAGCGCCGGCACGCGCAGGTGCTCGGTGTACGGGCTCGCGCCGGGCCGCCCGACGCCCTGGAGGAGATGCATCGGCCCAGTGTGCCGCGCTGGGGGCGTCAACCCCTGTCCTGCTCGCGATCCTCGAGGCCGAGTACGGGACCGGCGCGGTCACCGGTCTCGGGCTGGACAAGGCCGCGGTGGAGGCGTTCGTCGAGGCCGAGCGGGCCGAGGTCGACGCCGCGCACTGAGCGCTCTGGTACGCATCCGTCCGCGTCAGCAGGGAAGATGCTCGGGTGAACTCCTCGAGCGTGACCTCTGCCGACCGGACGGATGCGGGCCGCCGCTTCCGCACCGCCCTGTTCGTCGACTTCGACAACGTGTACATCGGCCTGCGCCGCCTCGACCCCGTCGCCGCCGAGGCCTTCGCCACCGACCCCGCCCACTGGCTGAGCGAGCTCGAGTCCGGCACGGACTCGGAGGGCGACTTCACGCGCCGCTTCCTCATCCGCGCCTGCTACCTCAACCCGTCGGTGTTCTCGCAGTTCCGGCCCAACTTCACGCGCGCCGGCTTCCAGGTGGTCGACTGCCCGTCGCTCACGCAGCAGGGCAAGAGCAGCGCCGACATCAACCTCGTGCTCGACGCCGTCGACGCCCTCGCCGCCTCGACGCAGTACGAGGAGTTCGTCATCGTCTCCGCCGACGCGGACTTCACTCCCCTGGCCCTGCGCTGCCGCGCCGCCGACCGCCGCGTGACGATCATCACGGCCAGCCCGGCTGCGAGCGCCTACCGCGCGGTCGCCGACGCGGTCATCACCGCCGACGACCTGGCCGAGCTGGTGACGCACACGGCGTCGACCCTGGCGGTGGAGAGCTCGATCTCCGACGCGCCCGAGACGCCCGAGCCGCCCGCGGCCGAGCCGGCCGCCCCCGCGTCCGCGTCCGCACCCGCGCGCGCCAAGAAGTCGGCCGCTCCCGCCGCGGCGGCCCCGGCGAGCACCGCGGCCCGGAAGGCCGTGCTCCAGCGGGTCCAGACCGCCGACCGCCCGGTGCCGCTCGGCACGATCGCGCAGCTGGCGCAGAAGACCGAGCCCACGCTGCCCGAGACGCGGTGGGCCGGCGCGGGCGGCTTCCTGCCCTGGCTCGCCCGGACGGTCCCCGAGGTCGGCGTCTCGTCGCGCCCGCCGGGCTTCGTCTGGGACGCCAACCGCTTCGGCGAGGCCGACCTGCCCGGCGCCGTCACGGACACGGCCTCGAGCGCCCTGCAGCGCCAGGTGGTCGCGGTCACCGACACCCCGGGCCTCAGCGCGTCGAACTACCGCGTGCTGCTGACGGCGCTCGCCGCGGACCTCAAGGCCCACCCCTTCGACCGCGCCGAGACGTCGCGGCGCGTGCGCGACGCGTGCCGCAAGGCGGGCGCGCAGGTGGGCCGCTCGACGGTCAACTTCGTCATCGGCGGGATCATCTTCGCGGGGCTCGAGCTCAAGCCGACCACCACCGCGGCCGACCTCGCCGCGGCGTGGACGGACAACGTCGTGGGGCTATGCCGGGGCGCACGGATGCAGCTGAACAACGGCGACGAGGCCGCCATCGGCGCGTGGGTGGGCGGCGGCCTGCTGGCGGCGTGATCCCGCGCTCGGCGGCGGGCTGCTCGGATGCGTGGTTGTGACCGCCGCCTGGCGCATCGGCGCGGCGGCCGGACGCTACCGGTCGTAGTCGAAGCGCAGCCGCATGCGGTCGCCGCGGAACACGATCGACGAGTACTCGAAGGGCCGCGACAGGGCGTCGAAGATCACGTCCTGCAGCTGCAGGGCGGGCTCGCCGCGACGCATGCCGAGGTGCTTGGCCTCGGTGGTGCTCACGGCGACGGCCTCGAGGTCCTCCCGCACGTGCTTCATGGGCAGCCCGTACTGCTCCTCGAGCACGACGCAGAGCTGGTTGGCGACGACGTCGTGCCCGTCGAGCCCGGGCGCGAGCCGCGCGGGCACGTAGGAGCGGTGCAGGCTGATCGGCTCGCCCTGCACCGACCGGACGCGCACGACCACGTAGGTCTCGTCGCCCTCGCCGAGCGCGAGCCGCTCGCGGACGCCCTGCGACGGCGTCTCGAGCGTGAGCGAGACCAGCCGGGTCGATGTCTCGTAGCCCAGCCCCTCGAGCTGCTCGCGCACCCCGCGGTAGGCGGGCGAGATCGCGTTGATCTTGGGCGTCGCGACGTAGGTGCCCTTGCCCGGCACGCGGACCAGCAGCCCGTCGCCGACGAGCTTGGTGAGCACCCCGCGCACCGTCATCCGGCTGAGGCCGAACATGCGGTTGAGCTCGTTCTCGGACGGGATCCGCTGCCCGGGCACCCACTGGCCGCTGGTGATCCGCGCGTGCAGGATCTGCTCCAGCTGCACGTAGAGCGGCACCGCCGACTCCCGCTGCAGAACCTCCGTCATGTGCCCAGGGTTCCACGGATCCCGGCCATCTGGTCGGGCATGAGTAGACCTGTCTAGACTGCGGACAGACCAGGACGATGTGGACCTGGTCGCCCGGGTGGGCCCGTCGCGCGTCTCGACGGCGACGACGTCCCCCGGACACGCAGGGCCGCTCCCCGGGAGGGCTGAGCATGATCTCGTCGACGCTGACGATGACGCGGACCGCTCGCGAGCACGGCTACGCCGTCCCGGCGGTGAACATCCTGGACGACCTGAGCCTGCGCGCCGTGATCGCCGCCGCGGTGGCCGCGAGCTCGCCGATGATCATCCAGATCTCCGTCAAGACCGTCCGCTCGATCGGCACGGACCTGATCACGACGATGTTCCGGTCCGCCGCGTCCGACGTCCCGGTGCCGGTGGCCCTGCACCTGGACCACTGCCCGGACCGCGCCGTCATCTCCGACGTCATCCGGGCCGGCTGGTCGTCGGTGCTCTTCGACGCCTCGAACCGCGACCTGGAGACGGCCGAGCGCGAGACCGCCGAGGTGGTCGCCGAGGCGCACGCGGCCGGCGTCGACGTGGAGTCCGAGATCGAGAACATCATCGGCGTCGAGGACGGCGTCGGGTCCGACGTCTCCCTGCACTCCTACGACGTCGAGACCCTCGCCGCGGTGGCCGAGCGCACGGGCGTCGACCTGCTGGCCCCGCAGCTGGGCACGGCCCACGGCGAGTACAAGGCGCAGCCCGTGCTCCTACCGGAGCGGGTCCGCGAGCTCGCCGCCCTGACCGACCGCTCGATCGTGCTGCACGGTGGCACGGGCCTGTCCGCCGACGACTTCGCGACCTTCATCAGCGCCGGGGTCTCCAAGATCAACATCTCGACGGGGGTCAAGGTCGCCTACATGCGGTCCGCGGAGAAGCACCTGGCGGAGGCCCGGGCGCGCGACAAGTGGGACCCGCCGTCGATGTTCCGGGACATCTCCGACGCCGTGCAGGCCGCGATCACGCTGCACATCGAGGAGTTCGGCGCCGCGGGGAGGGTGGCCACGTGAGCCGCCGCGGGGTGGCGCTGGGCGCTCGGCGGGGCTCCCGATGAGCCCGGCGCTGGTCTTCGACTGCGACGGCGTGCTCGCCGACACCGAGCGCGACGGTCACCTGCCCGCGTTCAACCAGACGTTCGCCGACGCCGGCCTGCCGATCCACTGGAGCGAGGAGGAGTACGGCCAGCTCCTCGCGATCGGCGGCGGCAAGGAGCGGCTCGCGACCGTGTTCACGCCGGTGTTCGTCGAGACCGCGCACCTGCCCACCGACCCCGACGAGCAGCGCGACCTGATCGCGCGCTGGCACAAGGCCAAGACGGCGCGCTACACGGCGATGGTCGCCGACGGGGTCATGCCCGGACGGCCCGGCATCGCGCGGATCGTGGCGGCGGCGCAGGCCGCGGGCTGGCGGCTCGCGGTCGCGTCCACGTCGGCCGAGGCCTCGGTCCGGGCCGTGCTGGAGCACGCGGTGGGTGAGGAGCTCGCCGCGCACTTCGCGGTGTTCGCCGGCGACATCGTGCCGGCCAAGAAGCCCGCGCCGGACATCTACCTGCTCGCCCTGCGCGAGATGGGGCTCGGTCCGGCCGACGTGGTGGTGGTCGAGGACAGCGCCAACGGTCTGCGCGCGGCGCTCGGCGCGGGCCTGCGGACGGTCGTCACGGTGAGCAGCTACACGGCCGACGAGGACTTCACCGGCGCCTCGCTGGTGGTGAGCTCGCTCGGCGACCTGCCGGACCATCCCGCGGACGTCCTGGCCAACCCGCACGGCCTCGAGATCCAGGGTCAGGTCGAGCTGTCCCACATCGAGCACCTCCTGCAGACCCCGTAGCCCGCTGCCCCGAGAGAGAGCGAACCACCGTGTCCGATGCCCGCGTCGAGTCCGTCGTCCGCACCATCGCGCAGACCTGCGTCGAGAACGAGAAGTACTTCGGCGACCTCGACTCCGTGGTCGGCGACGGGGACTTCGGGTTCTCACTGGCCCGCGGGTTCGAGAACGTCGTGCAGCAGTGGGACACGTTCGACCGCACCGACACCGCCACGTTCCTGCAGAAGGTCGCGATCGTCATGACCGGGCGCATCGGTGGGACGTCGGGACCCATCTGGGGCACTGCGTTCCTGCGGGCCGCCGGGCAGGTGAAGGGCAAGCAGGAGATCACGGGCGACGACGTCGTCGCGATGCTGCGGGCCGCGATCGAGGGCATCAAGGCCCGCGGCGGCGCTGACCTGGGCGAGAAGACGCTCCTCGACGCGCTCGCGCCCATGACCGACACGATCGAGAAGGAGCTCGCGGCGGGCTCGTCGGCAGCCGACATCGCACGCGCGGCCGCCGTGACCGCGCGCGACGCGGCCGAGGCCACGGTCACGATGCAGGCCCGCCGCGGCCGCGCGTCGTACACGGGCGAGCGCAGCATCGGGTCGGTCGACCCGGGCGCGATCGCCGTCGCGGTGCTGGCGGAACGGATCGCCGACACCTGGTGAGAACACGTCCGCGGTTCGGGGGCGACGCGGCGACAGGTCACAAGAACACGACGATGTGGAGGAACGACTGATGAAGAAGTTCGTCAACGACCCGAAGAACTTCGTCCCCGAGATGCTCAAGGGCATCGCGCTCGCCAACCCCGACACGCTGAAGTACGTCCCCGAGTACAACCTGATCATGCGGGCCGACGCCCCCAGCCACGACAAGGTGTCGATCATCCAGGGCTCCGGGTCGGGCCACGAGCCGGCCCACGTCATGGTGGTCGGCAAGGGGATGCTCGACGGGGCGTGTCCCGGAGACGTGTTCGCCGCGCCGCCCATGGAGTACGTGCTGGAGACGGCCAAGCTGCTGGCCTCGGACAAGGGCGTCCTGCTGCTGGTCAACAACTACACGGGCGACAAGATGGCGTTCGAGATGGCGGCCGAGCTGGCCGAGGCCGAGGGCCTGAACGTCAAGACGCTCTTCATCAACGACGACGTCGCCGTCAAGGACTCCACCTGGACGGTCGGGCGTCGCGGGGTCGCGGGCAACTTCTTCGTCATGAAGGCCGTCGGCGCCGCGTCCGAGGCCGGAGCCTCCCTGGAGGAGCTGGTACGCATCGGGGAGAAGGTCAACTCCGTGACGCGCACCATGGGCATCGCGCTGACGCCGTGCACGCCGCCGGCGAAGGGCTCCCCGCTCTTCGAGCTGGCCGACGACGAGATGGAGGTCGGCGTCGGCATCCACGGCGAGCCCGGTCGCCGTCGCGCCAAGCTGGTGAGCGCCGACGAGATCGTCGACGAGCTGCTCGGCGCCGTCGTCCCGGACCTGCCGTACTCGTCGGGCGACGAGGTGGCGCTCATGATCAACGGCCTGGGCGGCACCCCGATCAGCGAGCTGTACCTGCTCTACGGGCTCGCGCACGAGAAGCTCGCCGCGCAGGGCATCACGGTCGGTCGCAGCTATGTCGGCGAGTACTGCACGTCGCTCGACATGGCCGGCGCGTCGCTGACCCTGGTGAAGCTCGACGACGAGATCAAGCAGCTGCTGCTCGCGCCTGCCGAGATCGCCAACCGCGTCTTCTGAGCAGCCGACCTGCGCGGCGGGCCTGTGCGCCCGCCGCGCGGTCGACGCCGTCCGCACGCGAGGTCCGTCGGCAGCGCGGTCCGTCGGCCGCGCGGTCTTTGTCGCGCGCCCGCCGCCGGCGACTCCCGTGCGACATCCCGAGCGGTCTTCCTTACCGGTACACCTTGTGCTCGGCCGTCCGGATTGTCATGCTCTGCGGGACGGCTCGTTCCGTCGATCGCGAACGGTCATCCGACAACGACGTAGGAGACTCCGTGTCCAGATCCCTGCCCCGCACACGCTCGATGCTGCTCGCTGCCGCCAGTGTGGTAGCGCTCTCACTCGCCGTCGCAGCCCCGGCTGCCGCGCACGACGGCCGCGGCCACCACACGCCACCGGCGGCCACGAGGCTCTTCACTCCCCCGCCGGACACGGGCGCGGTCAAGCAGATCGCGCAGCTGGTGAAGAAGCACCAGTGGGCCGACGCGACCGCCCTGACGAAGATGGCGGCGACGCCGCAGGCGGTGTGGTTCACCTCGGGGACGCCGAAGGACGTCAAGAAGGCCGTCCAGACGACGATGCGCCAGGCGCGGCTCACCCACTCGATCCCCGTGCTGGTCGCCTACAACCTCCCCTTCCGCGACTGTGCGCAGTACTCCGCGGGCGGCGCGGCCGAAACGGCGTCGTACCTCGCATGGATCGACGCGTTCGCCGCGGGCGTCGGCGGCGGGCAGGCGATCGTGCTGCTCGAGCCCGACGGGCTCGGCATCATCCCCTGGTACACCTCGATCAACGGCGCGCAGGAGTGGTGCCAGCCCGCCGAGCTGGACCCCGCGACCGCCGCGTCCGACCGCTTCACGCAGGTCAACGGCGCCGTCGACCGGCTCACCGCGCTGCCGAACGCCTCGGTGTACCTGGACGGCACGCACTCGGGCTGGCTCGGGGTCGGGGACATCGCCGACCGGCTGCACAAGGCCGGGGTGGAGAAGGCTGACGGGTTCTTCCTCAACGTGTCCAACTACGAGACGTCCGAGCGCCAGGTGAAGTTCGCCTCCTGGATCTCGCAGTGCCTCTGGTACGGCACCAACACCGCCGAGGGCGGCTGGCGCGTCGGTCACTTCGACTACTGCGCCTCGCAGTACTACCCGGCCAACCCCGCCGACTTCTCCACGTGGGGACTGACGGACCAGTGGTACGTGGACAACGTCACCAACGCCGCGAACCCGCCCAGCGGGCCGGACGTGCTGGCTCACGCGGTCGTCGACACCAGCCGCAACGGCCAGGGTCCGTGGACGGCCCCCGCCGGCAGCCCCGCCGGTGACCCGCAGGTCTGGTGCAACCCGCCCGGGCGCGGGCTCGGCCTCAAGCCCACCCTGACCACCGGCAGCCCGTACGTCGACGCCTACCTCTGGGTGAAGATCCCGGGCGAGTCCGACGGCCAGTGCACCCGGTGGGACCCGGCAGGCGGCATCGACCCAGTCCGCGGCTACGCCGACCCCGCCGCGGGCGACTGGTTCCCGGAGATGGCGCTCGAGCTCGTCCACAACGCGAACCCGGCGCTGTAGCCGGTCCGACGTCGGCCGGGGCGAGGGTGGCTACTCGTCCCGGCCGGCGCCGCAGCGCGCCTGGCCAGAACCCGCCGCAGGCGACGGCGCCTACCGGTCCAGCCTTGGTGCCCGACCCCCGGTCGCCGCGACGGCGCCTACCGGTCCCGGTCCGGGCCCCACCACTTCATGACGAGCGCGCACACGTCGTCGCGCTCGTCACCGGCGTGGTCGAGCAGCTGCGTGACCAGCGTCCTCACCGACCCCGAGGGCCCGAGGATGGCGGCGCCGGCGTCGGCAAGGACCTCGAGACCGGCCATCAGCGGTCGGTTGCGCCGCTCCACCAGTCCATCCGTGTAGAGCATCAGCAGGTCCTCCGGGCCGAGGGTGACCTCCGCCTCGACGCGGCCCGAGCCGAAGCCGAGCGGCGTGGACCGCCCCTCCCAGAGGAACTCGTGCGCGCCGGTGGCCGGGAACCGGAGCGGCGGCAGGTGCCCGGCGCACGCGTACCGGACACGGCCGGTGTCCAGCGCCACCTCGGCGTACGCGATCGTCGCCATGAAGCCCACGGCGGTGCGCTCGACGAAGCGGTCGACCCGCTCGAGCAGGGCCGCCGGCCCGACCCCCGGACCCGCGACGGCGCGGACCGCGCTGCGCAGCTGGCCCATCGCGGTCGCGGCGTGCAGCCCGCGGCCGACCACGTCGCCGACCACCAGGGCCAGCACGTCGTCGTCCACGAGGAACGCGTCGTACCAGTCGCCGCCGACCTCGAGCGCCTGGACGCCGGGCCGGTACTCCGTGACCACCCGGAAGCGGTCGTCGGTGGGCAGGTTGGTGGTGAGGAGCGCGAGCTGCAGCTCGTGCGCGACCGAGGCCTTCTGCGCGGCGCTGGTGTCCGCCGCGGCCCGCGCGGCCAGCAGCTCGCGCTCGTACCGGGACCGCTCCGTGGCGCGCGAGAGGGCAACGTCCACCACCGCGGCGCCGTCGTCGAAGCTGCGCGCGCGGGCCGACAGCAGGACCGGGAGCCGGCCGTCCGGCCCGCGCAGCTCGACGGCGACCTCGTCGATCCGGCCCTGCATGTGCAGCAGCGGGGACAGGTGCGTCTCCCAGTAGATGCGCCCGCCCACCGAGAGCAGCTCGCTCAGGCGCGTCCCGCCGAGCACGTCCTGCGGCGCGCGGCCGACCCACTCGAGGAACATCCGGTTGGCGTCGAGGATCGTCCCGTCGGCCGCGAGCTGCAGGAGCGCGACCGGTGCGACGTCCCAGGCGTGGCTACGACCGGGCGTCGGCATGGGCCAGGTAGTCCGTGATGGCGCCGATCACCTGGTTGGGCGCGCTCAGGTTGGGGCAGTGCCCGACGGCGTCGAGGAGCACGAGCTCGCTGCCGGCCAGGTGGTCGTGCACGTACTGCCCGACCTCGGGCGGCGCGATGACGTCCTCGCGGCACTGCAGCACGAGAGCCGGCGTGCGCACCGACGCGAGATCCGCACGGTTGTCCGACAGGAACGTGGTCCGCGCGAACCTCTTGGCGATCGCCGGGTCCGTGCGGCAGAACGAGTTGGTCAGCTCGTCGCCGAGCTCGGGCCGGTCGGCATTGCCCATGATGACCGGGGCGATGAACGCCGACCAGCCGAGGTAGTTGTCGTCCATGGTCTCGAGCAGCTCGTCGATCTCCACCGCGCTGAACCCGCCGCGGTAGCCGGCGTCGTCCACGTAGCGCGGGCTCGGACCCACGAGCACCAGGCGGTCGAACAGCTCCGGCCGCCGGGCCGCCGCCAGGGCGCCGATCATCCCGCTCACCGAGTGGCCGACGAACACCACCGGACCGAGGTCGAGCTCCTCCAGCAGCTGCACGACGTCGTCGGCGTAGCCGACGAGCGAGGCGTACCGCTCCGGGTCATACGCCGTCAGGTCCGAGCCGCCCGCGCCGACGTGGTCGAACAGGACCACCCGGTGCGACGCCTCGAACGCGGGCGCCACGAAACGCCACATGGTCTGGTCGCAGCCGAAGCCGTGCGCGAACACCATCGGCGGAGCGCCGACGACCCCCGAGAGCACGACATTGTTCCTGGTGAGCACGGTCATGGGTCGAGGGTAGGTGCTCGCGCGCGACGAGCGCGGTTAGCCAGCACGACGCAGGCGCACGCCGCCGGTCGGCACGGTCGACTCGGTCGGCACGGTCGACTCGGTCGGCACGGTCGGCCAGGTCGGCACGGTCGGCTGGGTCGGCACGGTCGGCCAGGTCGGCACGGTCGGCCAGGTCGGCACGGTCGGCTAGGTCGGCACGGTCGGCTAGGTCGGCACGGACGGCTCGGTCGGCACGGACGGCTCGGTCGACGCCAGGGCCGGAACCCCGGCGAACGGGGTCGTCACCCCGTCAGAACGGTGGGTCGCCTCGGTCGCGGGGAGCCGGCGGAGGAGGTTCCGGTCGACGCGCGCCCACCGGGGCCGCCGAGAGGACGGGCTGCGGGCGCCGGACGTGCGTGATGCCCAGAGGGCTGGTCCAGGTGGACTCGCCGGTGGCCCGGTCGTAGGTCACCTTCCACCGACCCTCGGTCTTCGCCTGGTGGTGATGCCTGCACAGGCAGTGGAGGTTCGCCTCGCAGGTCTGCACGTCGCCCGGTCGGCCGTGGTCGTACGGCTCCCGGTGGTCCAGGTCGCAGCGGACGGCCGGCTGGCGGCACCCCGGGAACGTGCACGTCTGGTCGCGCGCCTGGACCAGCCGGGTGAGGTCAGCGCCGGGCCGGTAGGCGACCGAACCGACCTCGCACACCTGGCCCGCCGGGTCGGTCAGCACCCGGCGCCACGTGCCGTCCTGCGCGAGCTCGCGCGCCATCGACGCGGGGATCGGCCCGAAGGATCCGAGGTACGCCGGGGCCTCGTCGAGGCCGAGCAGCGTGGTCGCCGCGACGGTGAGCTGGACGGCGACCCGCTGGCCGCCGCGGGTGGGCAGCGGCGTCCCGTCGGGCGTCGTCTGACGCTCCAGGATCCCGACGAAGATGTCCGCGAACGCGTCCGCCCGGCGCTGGTCCGCGGTGCGCGGGTCGCCGTCGACCCGGGTGGTGCCGGCGAGGGCGTCCACGGTCGTGAACACCGCCAGCGCCTGGTCGGCCGGCAGGTACGCCCCGATCCACGCCATCGCGTCACGCGCCGGGGTGAGCTCCACGCGCCGATCGGCTCGCTCCCTGGCCGCGCGACGCTGGGCGGCGGCTGCATCCGCCCCGATCACGGCAGCCCGCACGTGCCGGGCGAGCTGAGGGGCCGTGAGCTCGCCGGCCGCGTCCAGGGCATCCGCGACGACGTCCGAGGCCCGGTCGGCCACCGCCACCTCGTCCAGGATGATGTCGATCTTGCGGGAGCCGATCAGCCCGGCGGACCACGCGTCGGAGAGCGGCGGGTGCTCGGCCGCCTGCACCGCGCGCACGACCATCCGCTCTGCCGCCTGGCGGGTGCACACCAGCGCGGACGCCAGCTCGTCGCCGGCGTCCCTGAGCGCGTTCGCGCCCATCTGCGTCGCGAGCTCACGCACGAGCTCCGCCTGGGCGGCCTGCGCCGCGCAGATCGCCTGCTCCCACCCCATGATCGCGTTGACCAGGTGCGCACCCCGCAGGTCGGCCGGTTCGACCGACTCGAGGATCCCGGCGAGTGCCGCGACCGGGAGTCGGTGATTCAGCACCGGGAAGTCCGGGAGCATCGGGACCGTGGCGTCGCCGAGCCCGTCCGAGAACGGGACCAGGACCCGCACGCTGAAGTCCGGCAGCGGATCGGGCACGTAGGGCTCCGGCACGTCCGGGCAGACGACCTCCGCCACCGGCTCCCACGGCTCGGCGGTGTCGATCCACTCCGGCCAGGGGCTGTCGACGAGGTCGTCGACCGGGACGACACCGGACTCGAGGATCGCCGTCACCGCTGCCCTCCCTCGTCGCGCACCCGCTCCGTTCGCACAAATGTACGAAGAGGGTCCGACATCGCCGCCGGCGAGCAATGCAGTCGTGGACGGCGATCCTCGGCGCGTGGGCTGTGGGCGGCTCGACGTCCAGGCCGACGGGCGGGCGGCCCGATCCGCTCAGACCGCCGTCGTCGGAACCCCGTTGCTCGCCTTCGCCGGCACCACGACCGTCGACGAGTCGGTGAGCTGCCCGATGATCTGCGTGAGGTCGAGCCCGGTGGTCGACTTGATCAGCTCCTGCAGCTGCAGGAAGTTGCCCGCGACGGCCTTGGGCAGCGCAGACGCGCCGTCGGTCGAGACGACCGTCAGGTTGTCGATGTTCCCCATCGGCGCGGCGAGCTGCTTGGCGATCTCGGGGAGGGTGTCGAGCAGCCGGTCGAACACGGCGGCCTGGTTGAACTCCTTGTACGCCTCGGCCCGCTGCTGGAGCGCCTCGGCCTCGGCCTTGCCGCGCGCCAGGACGGCGGCGGCCTCGGCCTCGCCCTCGAGCTTGGTGGCCGACGCCTGCGCGGACCGCAGCGCCAGCTCACCGGCACCGCGCAGCTCGTTCTCCGCCTTCGCCGCCTCGGCCGCCTTGACCGCGGTGATGCGCTGGGCCTCGGCCTGCTGCTCGAGCCGGTAGCGCTCGGCGTCGGCGGGGCGCCGGACCGTGGTGTCGAGCTGGCGCTCGGTCAGGGCCGCCTGCCGCTGGGCGACGAGCTCCTCCTGCGCGAGGATCTCCTGCTGCCGGGCCGCCGCCTCGAGCGGGCCCGCGGACGCGGAGAGGGCCTTCGCGCGATCCGTCTCCGCGAGGATCTCGGCCTGGCGCAGGTCGAGCGCGCGCTGGTAGTTGGCCACCTGCGTCTCGGAGTCGATCCGCTTCTCCTCCGACAACCGGCGGGCCTCCGCCTCCGCGATCTCGGCCTCCCGGCGGATCGCGGCGGCGGACGCGCGGCCCATGTCGAGGATGTAGGTGCCGCCGCCGTGGTCGGTGACCTCCTGGATGGTGAACGCGTCGAGGCTCAGCCCCTGCGCGCTGAGCGACCCGGTCACGGACTCGAGCACCTGCTGCGAGAACGACTCGCGGTCGCGGATCACCTGCTCGACGGTGAGGTTGCCGACGATCGCGCGCAGCGCGCCCGAGAGCTGGTTCGTGGTGAAGCTGTCGATCTCCTCCTGCTGGCTGCCGAACCGCTGCGCGGCCGCCCGGATGGAGACGTCCTCGTTGTGCACCTTGACGATGGCCACGCCGGACACGTTCAGCGCGATGCCCTGCGACGACGGCGCGCCGTTGACCTCGACCGTGATGCGACGCGACGACATGTCGAGCACGGACAGCTGCTGCACGAACGGCAGCACGAACACGCCGCCACCCGTCACCACCTTCTGGCCCGACAGGTCACCCGACGTCTTGCCCTTGCGGCCCGTGACGATGAACGCCTCGTTGGGCTTGGCCACGCGGTACCGCTTCGCGATCGCGATGCCGACCACGAGGACGACGAGGACCAGACCGGCCACGGCGAGGACGGGCAACCAGCTGTCAGGCAGCACGACGAGCTCCTAGAGGGTGTGGGACGGGGACGAGCTGACCTTGACGACGCCCGGCCCGAGGTTGGCGACGACGGTGACGCCGGACCCGGTGGGCACGGGCTCGTCGGCGCGGGCCGCCAGCGCGGTGCTCTGGCCCGCGACCACCAGCGAGATCTGGCCGAGGCCGTCGGCCGGGATCGACGTGGTCACGGTGGCCGCCTGGCCGACGTAGTCGCTGCTGGTGATCTGGTGGGCCGTCGGCCCGTGCGTCAGGGCGCGGGTGGCCACGCCCGCGCCCGCACCGACCACCGCCCCGGCCACGACTCCCGCGAGCGCGGCGACGAACGCGCTGACGTCCGTCGTCGACAGCAGCAGCCCGCCGACCAGGCCGAACGTGGCCAGGAACGAGAGCACCACGGTCGAAGAGAGGTAGCCGCCGGTGAAGTCGAGGCTGTCGAGGGCCGGGTCGAGGAAGTCGCCGACCGTCACGGTCAGGACCAGGAGCACCAGGGCGACGCCGGCGATCACCCAGAAGATCAGCACGCGTCGGAGTCCTCACGGTCGGCGGGGAAGGCGGAAAGGGCAGAGCGCAGACAGCGCATCGGAGCAGGTGGAGGCTCGGTTATACCGTGCGACGGACTACCCGCGGGCGTGATTCGAGTGCCTGTGCGCGACGAGTCACGGGAACCATCCGAACGGCGGCAGCGCTCAGCCGCAGGCGTACCCGCGCAGGCTGTCGACGACGAGCTCGGGCACGGCGTCGGCGTCGTCACCCACCGATCGCTCGGGGAAGTCGAACACGGCGAGCATGAGCTGCATGGGGTAGGTCGGGGGTCGCGCGCAGGTCCGCGCCACGACGCCGTCGACCAGCAGCTGGGCCCGATCCACGGTCCAGTCGACCGTGTACGTGTGGAACTGGGCCGGATCGATCGGCAGCCGCACCGCGGCCCAGTCCTCGACGACGTCGGGATCCCGGAACGCGTGCAGGCCGACGCCGACCTCGGCGGACCCGGGACGGACCGCGTCGCCGAAGATCTCCATCACGCAGATCTCCGCGCACCGCGACGGCTCGTCCTCCAGCCCGACCAGCCAGAACGCGACCATCGACCGCGGCGAGAGCACGGCGCGCGCCCGCAGCTCGATGCGGCCGCCCGATGGCGTCCAGCCGCGGAACGTCTCCTGCGCCTCGCGGACCACGAGCCCGTCCCGGTACGGCTGCTGCCCGCGGGTCTCGCCGACCGGCCCGGACCAGCTCCCCGACTGGACGCCGGAGACCCGCATCGGCGGCCGGTGGTCGTCGGCGCACCAGAGCCCCTGCGTCGGCGGGATGCGTAGGTGCAGGCAGGAGTCGCGCAGCTCGTACGACGCCCGGGTGAGCTCTCGGGAGCTCCAGGCCGGCAGGTAGTGCGGCAGCCACAGGGCAGGATCGAGGTCGGGGCCGTCGAAGTGCTCCTCGACGACCAGTCCGCCGGGGTGGTCGGTCACGAACCCCAGTCTCCGACAGCACCGAGCCGAAGGCAGCCCCTCCATGGACGTCCCCCGCTGGGCGCTCGCGTCCGCGATCGCCGCGCCCGTCGCCATGATCGGCGGCTGGACCCTCGCGGCCGCGCAGCAGCCCTCGTTCGACCCGGTGCAGGAGACGATCAGCGCGCTCGCCGCCTCGACGGCGACCGACCCGTGGATCATGACCGCCGGCCTCGCGATCACCGGCGTCGCGCACCTGGTGACGGCCACCGGCCTGCGACCCGTCCCCCGCGCCGCCCGGCTGCTGCACGCGCTCGGCGGGGCCGCCACGCTGGCCGTCGCGACACTCCCCGTCGACGCCTACCCGACGGCCCACGGCATCGCCGCCGGGATCGGGTTCGGCGCCCTCGCCCTGTGGCCGGCGTTCTCGCGGCGCCGCGGCGCGACCGGGATCCTGCGGCCGGCCGTCGGCGTCGGCGCGTCCGTCGCGCTGGTCGGGCTGCTCGCCGCCTTCGTCGGCGAGCTGCAGGCCGGCGGCGACGCGACCGGGCTCACCGAGCGGGCCGTCGCCGGCGCGCAGGCCCTCTGGCCGCTGGTGGTCGTCGTCGCCCTGCGCCGCGAGCAGCGCTGAGGCGTCCGCACGACGACGGACGCCTCAGCGCTGCGACGGCGAGCGTCAGGCGAGCCGGTCCGTCAGCACGCCGAACGCCGAGTCCCATCCGTCGTAGACATCCTCGTCACCGGCCTGCCCACCGATGCCGTCGATGTGGAACACCATGCGCGTCCGCTGACCGAGATCCTCGAGCGTCACGGTGATCACGGGCGCGAGCTCGTCGGGGTCGCCCGGCTGCGCCCAGGTGAACACGAGTCGCGACGGCTCCTCGACCTCGCGGTACGTCCCCGCAGTCGGGTACGAGGACCCGTCGGGCGCGACCATCGTGTAGGCGTAGGTGCCGCCGGGGCGGACGTCGAGCCGCACCGAGTCGCGTGGCGTCTCGAGCCCGCGCGGGTGCCACCAGGCCGCAGCCTCGTCCGGGTCGGTCCACGCGCGCCAGATCTCCGCGCGCGGCGCGTCGAAGATGCGCGTGATGGTGAAGGCCTTCTCCAGGGTCGGATTCTTCTCAGTCATGGTCTGCCTCTTCTCGGGTCGGTCGGTTCCGTCGCAGTCGCTCGTCCAGCAGGTCGAAGCGCTCCTCCCAGTGCCGGCGGTGACCGTCGACCCAGGTGGCGACCTCGTCCAGCGGCTCGGTGCGCAGCGCACAGGTTCGCCACTGGGCCGTGACCGTGCGCTCGATGAGCCCCGCCTCCTCGAGCACCCGCAGGTGCTGCGATACCGCGGACCGGCTCATGGCGTACGGCGCGGCTAGCTCACCGGCGGTCGTCGGACCCTGCGAGAGCTGCGTGAGGATCGCCCGCCGGGTCGGGTCCGCGAGCGCGGCGAACACCACGCTGAGAGCGTCCCGAGCGGGCATGTGAGCAACTCCTTAATTAAGCGACGGCTTCAACGTAAGCCGACCGATGCGGCGCGTCAACCCCTCAGCGCAGCAGGTCCGCGATCCGCGCGACCGCGTCCGGGACGCCGGACGTCCGCACGTTCCCGAACCCGAGCACCAGCCGCGCCGTTCCGTCCCCGTCGGCCGCCCGGTACCGCCCCATCGCGTGCAGGCCGACCGACCGCGCCGCGGCGGCGTCGACGATCTCCTGCTCGCCGCGCGCCGTCGGCAGGGTCACGACGAGATGGAAGCCGGCCGCCAGCCCCGACACCTCGACGCCCGGCACGTGGTCGTGCAGCGCGTCGACGAGCACCCGGCGCCGCGCGGCGTACCGCGCGCGCATGCGCCGGAGGTGCCGGTCGTACCGCCCGTCGCGGACCAGCCGCGCCAGCGCGAGCTGATCGAGCACCGGCGAGCCGCGGTCGGCGCGCTCCCGGCGACCCGCCACGTCCGGGGCCAGGTCCGGCGGGCAGAGCGCCCACCCGAGGCGGACCGCGGGGGCCAGCGACTTGCTCACCGAGCCCAGCAGAACCACGTGGTCGGGCGCGAGTCCCTGGAGGGCGCCGACCGGCTGGTCGTCGTACCGGAACTCGGCGTCGTAGTCGTCCTCGAGGATCGTCGCCCCGCGCGACCTCGCCCACTGCGCCAGCTCCCGACGACGCTCCGCGCCCAGCAGCACCCCGGTGGGCGACTGGTGGGCGGGCGTCACCAGGACCGCGCCCGCGGAGGTCGAGGCCAGCGCCTCGACGTCGATCCCGTCGCGGTCCACGGGCACGGGCAGGACGCGCAGCCCCAGGTCCGCCGCGAGCGCGTGGGAGTCGCGGTCGCCCGGGTCCTCGACGGCGAGCGTCGTCAGCCCGCGCGCGGCCAGCGCCTGCAGGACCAGCTGGAGCCCCTGGGCGAAGCCGGCGGTGACCACGAGGTGCTCCGGTGCGGCGCGGGCGCTGCGCACGCGGGACAGGTACGCAGCGAGCACCTCCCGCAGCTCGGGCACGCCCTCGGCACCGGCGTAGCCGAGCACCGCGTTCGGCGCCTCGCGCAGGACCTGCCGCAGGCAGCGCGCCCACTCCACCCGGGGGAACGAGTCGAGGTCCGGGATGCCCGGCCGCAGGTCGACCTGCCACGGGCCGACCGCGGGCGCCGGCCTCGCGACGACCTCGGCGCTGGCCGCCCCCGCGTCGGCGACCCACGTCGCCGCACCTCTCTGCGATCGCAGGTACCCCTCGGCGTGGAGCTGGGCGTAGCACTCGGTCACCACTCCCCGCGCGACCCCGAGCTGCGCGGCGAGGGCTCGCGACGACGGCAGCCGCTCCCCCGGGGCCAGCCGCCCGTCGCGGATCGCGTCGCGGACCGCGCCCTCGAGCTGGTCCCGCAGCGGTGAGCGCGCGTCGCGGTCCAGCCGGATCAGCAGCTCCGGCGGAGAACTGGACCACTCGACGGGCACGGAACTGGACCTTACCGGTGCGCCACTGGCTCCCTACCGTGGGAGCCGGAAGACACCTCGAGGAGGAGAGCATGGGCATCGTCCGGGTCAGCGCCTCGGTCTCGCTGGACGGCTTCAGCGCGGGACCCGAGACGTCACACGAGCACCCGCTGGGGATCGGCGGCGAGCGCCTGCACCGGTGGCTCTTCCCCGACGACGGCGACCGGGACGTGCCCGCCGGCGGCACGGGCGCGGTCGGAGACGACGCCGCCGTGGCGGCCCGGCAGTACGCCGACACCGGCGCGGTCGTCGTCGGGCGCCTCACCTACGACATCGGCGTCGACCTGTGGGGCGACGTGCCCTTCCCCGTCCCGACGTTCGTCGTGACGCACCGCCCGCACGAGCCGCGGGCCATGATGAGCGCGACGTTCACGTTCGTCACCGACGGCGTCGCGAGCGCCGTCGCGCAGGCGCGCGCCGCGGCGGGCGACCGGGACGTGCTCGTCATGGGCGGCGCCGCGATCAGCCGGCAGGTCATCGCGGCGGACCTCGCCGACGAGCTGCTGCTCACCCTCGTGCCGGTGCTGCTGCACCGCGGCGAGCGGCTGCTCGACCACGTCGGCACCGGGCTCACGGAGCTGGAGCGGACCGAGGTCGTCACCACCGCGCAGGCCACCCACCTGCGCTATCGGTTCCTCCGCTGACCTTCCCCGGCTAGCGCGACACGGCGCGCGCGACGCGTTCGGCGTCGATGCGCGCCTCGCGCAGCAGTCCGCTGATCGGCTGGTTGTAGCCCACGAAGTACAGCCCGGGGGCGGTCGGCGTCGTGTGCGCGCCGCGCGCGACCGGCATGCCGTGCGCGTCAAGGACGCCGAGGTGGCCGACGAGCTGCTCGAGCCCGCGCCGGTAGCCCGTCGCGGCGATGACGACCTCGGGCTGGATCCGCGAGCCGTCGGCGAGCACGACGTCGGCGCCGTCGAAGGACTCGACCGCCGCGACAGGCTCGACCGCCCGGGCCTGGACGGCCGCGATGAGCCCGACGTCCTGCACCGGCACGGACCCCACCAGCACCCGTGAGTAGAGCCCCGTCGTCGGCCGCGGCAGGCCGAACTCCGACAGGTCGGGCACCTCGACGCGCGCGACGCCGCGCGCGATCCGGTCGACCACCGGTACGGGCAGGTGCCGCACGAGGATCCCGGTCCCCTGTGCCGGCCAGCCGAAGTTCGAGCGTCGGACGATGTGCGGCGGCGTCCGGACGGCGAGCCGCACCCGGGCGGCACCGCCCTCGGTCAGGTCGACGGCGATCTCCGCTCCCGTGTTGCCGACGCCGACGACGAGCACGTCCCGCCCCCGGTACGGGCCCGCGTGGCGGTAGTCCGAGGCGTGCACGAGCTCGCCGGTGAACGTCTCGCGCCCGGGCCAGGCGGGCGGGACGGGCGTGTGGTTGTAGCCGGTCGCCACGACGACGGCCCGTGCACTGAGCGACTCGCCGGCCGTCGTCCCCACCCGCCAGGTGCCGTCGACGTCCCGGTCGATCCGGGCAACCTCGACCCCGGTGCGGACCTGCAGCCGGTGGTGCGCCGTGTAGCTCTCGAGGTAGCGCACCACGTCTGCCCGTGCGACCCAGCGTCCGTAGCGCCGCGGGATCACCAGGCCCGGCAGGCTCGACCCGCGGCGCGTGGTGTGCAGGTGCAGGCGCTCGTAGTGCCGCCGCCACGACGCGCCGACCGCGTCCGAGCGCTCCAGCACGACGGCCGGCACCCCGCGCCGGCCGAGCGAGGCGGCGACCGCGAGGCCCGCGGGGCCCCCGCCGACGACGATGACGGGGAGGCTGCCACTCTGCATGACACCTTCCTACCTCCTGGACACGCGTCCAACCAAGGGCCGTCCGGGTGGCGCGAATCGACAGTCTGAACTGGACAGTCTGGACTGATGAATCTACGGTGGGCACATGGACCAGAGCGCTGCCGAGGCTGCCCGGGAGCTGCGCGTCGTGTTCGGCCGGCTCCGCCGGAGGCTGCGCGAGGTCGCCGGGGTCAGCGTGCTCACGCCGTCGCAGGCGTCGGTGCTGAGCCGGCTGGACAAGGACGGGCCCGCGACCGCGAGCGGGCTCGCGACCGCCGAGGGCGTGCGCCCGCAGTCGGTCGCCGCCACGCTCGCGGCGCTGGAGGAGCGTGGACTGATCCGGCGCGACGCCGACCCGGCCGACGGTCGGCGGCAGGTGGTGTCGCTCAGCGACGACGGCCGTGCCCGCCTGGCCGGCGACCGCCAGGCCCGGCAGGAGTGGCTGGCCCAGGCCATGCAGGACCGGTACTCGTCCGCCGAACGGCAGACCATCCTCGACGCCCTGGTCCTGCTCGACCGCCTGACCCACCCGTGACGACCGTCGCCACCGGGTTCGACCGACGGCTGACCGCCCCGCTGATCCTGGGGTCGGTGCTCAACCCGATCAACTCCTCGATGATCGCGGTCGCGCTCATCCCGATCGGGCTGGCGCTGGGCGCTCCCCCGTCGCAGACCGTCTGGCTCGTCTCCGCGCTCTACCTGGCCACCGCCGTCGGACAGCCGGTCGTCGGCCGGCTCGTCGACCTGTTCGGCCCGCGCCGGCTGTACCTCACCGGCACGGCGCTGGTGGGCGTCGCCGGTGTGGGGGGCGCGCTCGCGCCGAACCTCGGCGTGCTCGTGGGCTCCCGGGTGCTGCTCGGCCTGGGCACGTGCGCCGCCTTCCCCGCCGCGATGTCGCTGCTGCGCAGCGAGTCGGTGCGCACCGGCCGCGAGAGCCCCGCCGGCATCCTCACCGCGTTGTCGGTGGCCAACCAGAGCGTCGCGATCGTCGGCCCGACCCTCGGCGGCCTGCTCATCGCGCTGGGCGGCTGGCGCACGATCTTCACGGTCAACATCCCGCTCTCGCTCGCGTGCCTGGTGCTCGGGTGGCTGCGGCTGCCCCGCACGGAGGCCGCGGCGGGCCGATCCATCAGGCGGCTCGACCTGCCCGGCATCGGGCTGTTCGCCGCGATGCTCACAGCGCTGATGCTCTTCCTCATGCACCCGCGGGCCGCCGACTGGTACCTGCCGGTGGTCGCCGTCGGCGCCGGGGTCGCGCTCACGCGGCGCGAGCTGCGGGTGGACGAGCCGTTCCTCGACCTGCGCCTGCTCGGCGGCAACGTGCCCCTGCTGGTCACCTTCCTGCGGCAGCTGCTCAGCTCGACGGCGCTCTACGCGTTCCTCTACGGGTACGTGCAGTGGCTCGAGGCCGGTCGCGGGCTGAGCGCCGCGGCGGCCGGTCTGCTGCTGCTCCCCATGTCGCTCGCGGCGGTCGTCGCGTCCGCGGTGTCGGGCCGGTTCCGCGAGCTGCGCGGCAAGCTCGTGGTCGGCAGCGCGTCGATGGTGGCGGCCTGCGCGCTCCTGCTCCTGGCGGACGCCGCGACGGCCACCGGGGTGCTCGTGGGGCTCGCGGCGCTGGTCGGCGTCGGGCAGGGCCTGAACGGTCTGGCCAACCAGAACGCCCTCTACCGGCAGGCCGAGACCGAGCGCATGGGGTCGGCCGCAGGGCTGCTGCGCACGTTCACCTATCTCGGCGCGATCGTCGCCGCGGCCGTCGTCGCCGCGGCCTACGCCACCGGCGCGCATACCGGCGGCCTCCACCACCTCGCCGCCCTCATGCTGGCCTGCGGCGTCGCGCTGCTCGTCGTCTCCCTGCTCGACCGCTCGCTCACCACCGAAAGGCACACCCCGTGACCCTCACGACGCTCGACCCCGTCACCGCGCTCCTCGTCATCGACCTGCAGAACGCGGTCGTCGCGCTCCCGTCGGCGCACCCGGTCGACGGGGTGGTCCGCCGCTCCGCCGAGCTGGCCGCGGCGTTCCGCCGGCACGGCCTGCCCGTGGTGCTGGTCCAGGCGCTGGGCGGCGCGCCCGGCCGGACCGAGGCCCCGCGGCGCCTGGGCGGCGGCCCGGTCCCGGACGGGTACGCCGACCTGGTGACGGAGCTGACCCCGCAGCCCGGCGACCACCTCGTGGCCAAGCGCACGTGGGGCGCCTTCCACGGCACGGGGCTGGGCGAGCTGCTGGCGGGCCTCGGGGTCACGCAGGTGGTCGTGGTCGGGATCGCGACGAGCGCCGGCGTCGAGTCCACGGCGCGCGCGGCCCACGAGCACGGGCTGAACGTCACGCTCGCGGTCGACGCCATGACGGACATGAGCCTCGAGGCGCACGAGAACAGCGTCGCGCGGATCTTCCCGCGGATCGGCGAGACCGGGACCACCGAGGAGGTCGTCGCGCTGCTGGACGCGACGCGCTAGACCCTCTCGAGCAGGGTCAGCACCTCGTAGTGCGTGGTCTGCGGGAACATGTCGAGCACCTGGGCCCGGCGCGGACGCAGCGACGGCATCGCCGCGAGGTCCCGCGCGAGCGAGGCGGCGTTGCAGCTGGAGTAGACGACGCGCCGCACGCCGGAGGACTCCAGCCACCGGCTGAGCTCCTCGCCGATCCCCCGCCGCGGTGGGTTGACGATCACCAGCTCGGGCGGCGCGGCCGCGCCGAGCGCGAACGCCGTCGCGTCGCCGGCCGCGAACCGCACGCGGGTCAGGCCGGCGTCGGCGGCGCTCAGCGTCGCGCTGGCGATCGCCTCCGCGCTGGTCTCGATGCCCGTGACGTCGCGGTCGGGGTGCGCGCAGTGCAGGGCGAACCCGCCGACCCCGCAGTACAGGTCCCAGACCGAGGCCGGCGCGAGCTCCTCGACCCACGCCGTCGCCTGCCGGTACAGGGCTGCGGCGATCTGGGTGTTCGTCTGGAAGAAGCTCTGCGGCCGAAGGTGCAGGTCGATGCCGTTGAGCCGCATCCGCAGGGTCTCGTCGGCGGTCAGCAGGATCTCCCGCTCGCCCTCGAGCACGGCCTTGTGGTCGGGCAGCAGGTTCACCGACGCCACGCGCAGGGACGGCAGCGCGTCGAGCAGCCAGGGCAGGTGCTTGCGGATCCGCGCGACAGGCTCCTGCGAGCGCAGCACGAACCGCAGCATGAGCTCGCCGTCCGGCGACAGGGTGACCAGCAGGTTCTTCAATTCGCCGGACCGCGACGGCACGTCGTACGGCGTGAGATTCGCGCGGGTGACGAACGCGGCGAGCACCGGGAAGGTCGCGCCGAGGTCGTCCGGGTACAGGCCGCAGCCCTCCAGGTCGACGCCGCGGCCCTCGGCGTCGAGGATCCCGAGCGTCGGCTGGTCGACCGTGCCGCCGACGACCATCTTCGCCTTGTTCCGGTACCCCGACTCGCGCCCGCTGACCGGCGGCAGCCACGTGAGGTCGTCGCGCTCGCCCAGCACGTCCCGGCAGTGCCGCTCCTTGTCGGCGACCTGCTCGCCGTGGGGGCGTCCCATCCAGGTGCACGACCGGCAGCGGTACGCGTCGAAGTAGGGGCACTGCATGAGCGCGACTGTACGTCGCGGGCGGGCGCCGGACAGACGTCCAAATCCTGAGTAACCTGATCAACATACGAGACGAGGGTGTCCGGATCCGTCGGCACCCGTCATCCTCGTCCCATGCGCACCGCCGGCCGCCCCGTCACGACGTGTTGTCCCGTCGTCACGGCTGCCGCGCGCCCCTGCTGTCCGCGGACCGCCTGACCCGAGCTCCGCCCGTCCCCCGGCAGAGCGCTCGACGCCCCGCCACGTCCGACGGAGGCTCGACCGCACCGCCACCCCCGTCCCCCACGGAGGTCGCGCCTCATGGCGTCCACCCTTGCCCTTGCCCGCGTGTCCGACCGATGTCGCTGAGCCCCGACGCCCACCGACCGCTCGCCCTCGACACCCCAAGGACCTGACATGACTGCCCGGACCACGCGCCGCGTCGCCCTCGCACTGACCGCCCTGCTCACCGCCACCCTCGCGGCCTGCTCGTCGGGCGCCGCCGCGGACAGCGGCGACACCTCCGCCGCGCCCTCCACCGACGGCCCCCTGGCCGAGGCCCCCGAGCTGCGGCTCGGCTACTTCGCCAACCTCACGCACGCCGCCGCGCTCGTCGGCGTCGACGACGGGACCTACCAGAAGGTCCTCGGCGACACGAAGCTGTCCACCCAGATCTTCAACGCCGGCCCGGCCGCGGTCGAGGCGCTGTTCGGCGGCGCGATCGACGCGACGTTCGTCGGCCCCAACCCCGCGATCAACGCGTTCGCGCAGTCGAACGGCGACGCGATCCGGATCGTCAGCGGCGCCACCTCGGGCGGCGCGCAGCTGGTGGTCCGCGACGGGATCGAGTCGGCCGAGGACCTCAAGGGCACGACGCTGGCCACCCCCCAGCTGGGCAACACGCAGGACGTGGCCCTGCGCGCGTGGCTGGACGACCAGGGGCTCAAGACGTCCCTGACCGGCGGCGAGAGCGACGTGACGATCGCGCCGCAGGAGAACTCACAGACGCTCGACCTGTTCAAGGCGGGCCAGCTGGACGGGGCCTGGCTGCCCGAGCCGTGGGCGTCCCGCCTGGTGGTCGACGCCGGCGCGCACGTGCTGGTCGACGAGAAGGACCTGTGGCCCCAGGGCGACTTCGTGACGACGCACCTCATCGTCTCGACCGACTACCTGTCGAAGTACCCCGGCACGGTCAAGAAGCTCATCGAGGCGGAGTCCCAGACGATCGACTGGATCGCGGCGAACCCGGACGACGCCAAGACGCTGGCCAACTCGGCGATCGAGAAGCTCAGCGGCAAGCCTCTGTCGCAGGGCGTGCTCGACCGCGCCTGGGGCAACCTGCGCATCACGCTCGACCCCATCGCGTCGAGCCTGCAGACGTCCGCCGACCACGGTGTCGCGGCGGGCGTCTCCAAGGAGACCGACCTGCACGGCATCTACGACCTCACCCTGCTGAACGAGGTCCTCGCCGAGCAGGGCAAGGACCCGGTGGACGACGCCGGGCTGGGGGGGACCGACAAGTGACGACGACGACCGCGACGGCGACCCCGGTGACCGCCGACCCCGGGGCCGCCGTCGCGGCGCGCCTGACGGACGTCACCCAGCACTTCGGCGAGGCCTCCCGCCCCCCCGTGCTCGAGCACATCGACCTGACGGTCCGCCGCGGCGAGTTCGTCAGCCTGCTCGGCGCGTCCGGCTGCGGGAAGTCGACGCTGCTCTCGCTGGTGGCGGGCCTGGACCGGCCGGTCTCGGGCACGGTCGAGGTCACCGGCGGCCGCCCGGCCCTCATGTTCCAGGAGCCCGCGCTGTACCCGTGGCTCACGGCCGGCGCCAACATCGAGCTGGCCCTGCGGCTGCGCGGCGTCGGGCGCACCGAGCGTCGCGAGGAGGCCGAGCGGCTGCTCGCGCTGGTCCGGCTCGAGGGCGCGGCGCCCAAGCGCGTGCACGAGCTGTCCGGCGGCATGCGCCAGCGCGTGGCGCTCGCCAGGGCGCTGGCGCAGGAGGGCGACCTGCTGCTCATGGACGAGCCGTTCGCCGCGCTCGACGCGATCACGCGGGACGTCCTGCACGAGGAGCTCATGCGGATCTGGGCCGAGACCGGGCGGGCGGTGATCTTCGTGACCCACAACGTGCGCGAGGCCGTCCGGCTCGGGCAGCGGGTGGTCCTGCTCTCGTCGCGGCCCGGGCGCGTGGTGCGCGAGTGGACCGTGGACCTGCCGCAGCCGCGGCGCATCGAGGACCCGGGGGTGTCGCGCCTGAGCGCCGAGATCACCGAGCACCTGCGTGAGGAGATCGCCCGCCATGGCCACTGAGACCAGCGCCGCCGTCCGCATCAGCGAGCGCGACCTCGCCGCGGGGCTCGACGCCCTCGAGACGCCGATCGCGGCACCCCGCCGGTCGCCGGGCAGCGAGGCGTGGCGGGCCGTCTGGCCGGTCCTCGCCGCGCTCACCGCGCTGGTGATCGCCTGGCAGGTGGCCTACGTCCTCGAGCTCAAGCCGCCGTACGCGCTGCCCAGCCCGGCCGACACCTGGCAGACGCTCCTGCACGCGATCCAGGACGGCTCCGCGTGGCGCGCGGTGAGCCTGAGCATCCAGCGGGCCGCCGTCGGGTTCCTCATGTCGGTCGTGGTCGGCGTGGCCATCGGCGTCGTGCTGGCGGCCTCTCCCCTGCTCCGGCGCGCGTTCGGCCCGATCATCACGGGCCTGCAGTCGCTGCCGTCGGTCGCCTGGGTGCCGGCCGCCATCATCTGGTTCCAGCTGAGCAACGCCACGATGTACGCGGTGATCCTGCTCGGCGCGGTGCCGTCGATCGTCAACGGCCTGCTCGCCGGCACCGACCAGGTGCCGCCGCTGTACCTGCGCGTGGGCCAGGTGCTCGGCGCCCGCGGCTGGACCCGGATCCGCTACGTGCTGCTGCCCGCGGCCCTGCCCGGGTTCCTCGGCGGGCTCAAGCAGGGGTGGGCGTTCGCGTGGCGGTCGCTCATGGCCGCCGAGCTCATCACCTACTCGCCGCAGCTGGGCACCGGGCTCGGGCAGCTGCTCGACATCGGCCGGCAGACCAGCGACATGTCCCTGGTCATCGCGTCGATCAGCCTCATCTTCCTGGTGGGCATCCTCATCGAGCTGCTGCTGTTCGCGCCGCTCGAGCGGCACGTCCTGCACTCGCGGGGCCTGACCGGCGCGGTCTCCGCCAAGGGCGGTCGCGGCTAGGAGCCCGCGCGCTCCAGCAGCCCGCGCACGTACGACGCCTGCCCCGCGTGCTGCAGGCTGTCGCCGACGACGCTGACCAGGCGCACGCCCAGCGTCACGGGCGGGTCCCAGCGCTCGTCGACCACCGCGTCGAGGTCGTCGGGCGTCAGGTCCCGCAGGTACGCCTCGGTCTGCGCGGCGACCGCCCGGTAGTAGCCGAGCAGCAGGTCGCCCGTCACCCGGACGCGACCGACCTCGTCGGCGCTCTGCCCGTACCCCGTGACGGAGACGTCGAACGGCAGCCCGAACCTGTCGGCCCACCCCTGCGCTGTCCATACCTGCGCGACGCCGGCGACGTCGGCCACCTGCGCGTCCTGCCCGCGGCCGGCGTGCCAGGCGAGCCACGCGATCGAGTTGGCCCGCGGGTCCGGCCGGAACGCGAGCTCGTCGACCCCCAGCCCGCGCACGGCCCGCTCGAGCACCCCCTCGACCCGTCCGTACGACTCCACCAGCAGCTCGACGACGTCCATGGTCGACGACGCTACGTCCGGCTCCGCGTGTCGGCGCGGCGAGGCAGGATGGCCGCCATGCCCGCGTACGCGTTCGCCGCTCCCCTGTGGTTGTGGGACGCCCGGCGCACCGACGCGTGGACGTTCGTGAGCCTGCCGACGCCGGTCGCCGACGAGGTGCTGGACCTCGTCGGCGACCGCGCGCGCGGCTTCGGGTCGGTGCGCGTGGAGGTCACGGTCGGCCGGACCGTCTGGCGGACGTCGATCTTCCCGTCGACCGACACCTACGTGCTGCCGGTGAAGAAGGCGGTGCGGCGGGCCGAGTCGCTGGACGTCGGCGACACGGTCCAGGTGCGCCTCACGCTCGTCGACTTCTAGACCAGCTCCGCCAGCATCGCCGCCGCCCGCGCGGCCCCGTCCGTGGCGACCGGTCGGTACCGGACGTCGCGGCCGGCCTCCTTGAGGATCACCTCCGCCAGCGCGTCCGGGTCCATGGCGTCCTCGTACGCCAGGTGCCGCCCGGCCTCGTAGCGGTCGAGCCGCTTGCGCACGTGCAGGTTCTGCTCGAAGTGGTGCCGCAGGGGCACGTACACGAACGGCTTGTTCAGCGCCGTGAGCTCCATGGTGGTGGTCAGCCCGCCCTGCACCACAGCGACGTCGCAGGCCGCGAGGTGCCGGAAGAGGTCGGGCACGTAGCCGAGCACGGCGGACCCCTCGTAGGCCGGCAGGGACGCGGGGTCGATCCGCGGGCCGGTGACGAAGGCGAACCGGAGCTCGGGCGCCGCCTCCCGCACGAGCGGGACGACGTCCATGACCCGACGCAGGAGCGAGGAGCCGACGCCCGAGCCCCCGACGGTGACCAGGCACAGCTTCTCCCCCGGCCCGACGCCCAGCTCGGCGCGCAGCCGCTCGGTGCCCTCGAGCTGCGCCGGGTCGAAGCCGGTGACGTAGCCGGCGAAGTCGAAGTTGGCCTCGGTCCACGCGCGGATACTGGGCAGGCCGGGGCCGAAGTCGTCCTCGACCACGTCGTCCGGGTCGCCGACGAACACCGACCGGTCCCGGACGCGTGCGAACCGGGCGCGCTGCTCGATCATCTCGGCGTTGTAGTCGGCGGTCAGGGCCGCCTCCCGGGCGCCGCCGTCGGCCATCGGCAGCCAGCCGACGAAGTCGGTCATCCACGCGAACGAGAACCGCTTGAGCTCGGGGTTCTCGTGCAGGAAGTAGTCGACGTCCCACGCCTCGTCGCCGATCACCAGGTCGTAGTCGCCGTCGGCCACGACCTCGTCGAACACCATGAAGTTGTGCACGAGGATCTCGTCCATCCGGCGCAGGGCCTGGAACGCGTGCAGGTCGTGCTCGCCCGCCTCGTGCTCGACGTGGCCGGACTCGTTGCGCAGCCACGCGGACGCGGGGTGCACCCGCTCGCCGTGCTGCGCGAGCACCCGGGTGACGGGGTGCTGCGCGAGCCAGTCGATCTGCAGCTCGGGGCGCCGCGCGCGCAGCTCGGCCGCGATGGCGACGTCCCGCTGCGCGTGCCCGAGGCCGATGGGCGACGAGAGGTACAGCGCGCGCGGCGGTCGGCTCGCGGCGCGCGTCCACGTCCGCCGCGGGGGCGTCGGGTGCAGCCGGTCGACGAACTGCGCGATCAGGTGGTTGACCTTCACCGGGTCGCGCGCGGACGGGCTGTGCCCGGCGTGCTCCAGCAGGACGAGGTCGCCGCCGGTCACCTCGGCCAGCTTCTCGCCGAACGTCTGCGGCCGGATGCGGTCGTCCGTGCCGTGCACCACGACGACCGGGCACGTGACCTGCCGGGCCAGCGGGGCGATCGGCGCGCACACGGCACCGTCGCAGCCGAGCCGGCCGGCGGTCGTGTCGGCCAGCGTCTGCGGGCTGATCTCGTGCGCCCAGCCGATCGCGTCCTCGATCTGCTTGGTCGAGTGCGGCTCGGAGAACATCTTGCGGAAGAAGAACTCCGTGAAGTCGTCGTACCCCCCGCCCAGCCAGTAGTGCTTGTTGTACTTGGCCCAGCCGTGGGTGTCGTCCAGCGGCTCGTCCCAGGGCACGTCGTCCCGACCGGGAGTGTCGACGTCGAGGCCGCACGACGGCGCGATCGCCAGGAGCCCGGTCACGCGCGCGGGGTGCTTGGCAGCCACGTGCACCGCCCACGACGCCCCGCACGACTCGGTGACCAGCACGGCCGCGTCGGTGGCGGTGGCGTCCAGCACCGCGACGATGTCGCCCGCGTACTGCTCGTCCGTGTAGGCCGCCGCACCCTCCGGCCGGCCCGAGCGACCGCTACCGCGGCCGTCGAACGTGATCACCCGGTAGTGCCGGGCCAGGAAGCCGATCTGCGCCTTCCAGAACCGCGAGGGCACGATCGACCAGGTGGGCACCAGGACCACGGTGGGCGTGCGCTGCTGGCTGAACACCTCGTAGGCCAGCTCGACCCCGTCCCGCACGGTGACCCCGACGAGGTCGGGATCGGCGGACCTGCTCGGGTGCTGGGTCACCCGAGCAGTGTCCGCCTGCGGGACGCTCTGCGTCACGGCCTGACCTCGAACACGTTGTTGAACGGCGTGCTCGCCGCCGTGCGGAAGGCGGTGAACCCGGCGGCGGTGGCGACGTCGCGGATCTTGGCCGGGCCCGCCTGGGTGCCGAGCGCGAGCCCGACGTCCTGGCTCAGCGACGCTGGCGTGCACAGCAGAGTCGAGAAGCCGTAGAACGCGCGGCCGACGGTGGTCAGGTTGTCCTCGACGCGGTCGCCCGCCATCGGCTCGACCACCATCCAGGTGCCGTCCTCGGCGATCGCGTCGCGCACGTGCCGGGCCGCGCCCACCGGGTCGCCCATGTCGTGCAGGGCGTCGAAGACCGCGACCAGGTCGTAGCCGGTGCCGGAGAACTCGGTGGCCGACGCGACCTCGAACGTGACCCGGTCCGCGACGCCGGCCGCGGCGGCACGCTCGCGCGCGATCGCGATGGACTCGGCGTGGTAGTCCGAGCCGACGAAGGTCGACCTCGGGAACGCCTTCGCCAGCAGGATCGTCGAGGCGCCGTGCCCGCAGCCGACGTCGGCCACGCGCGCGCCGGCCTCGAGCTTGGCCTGGACGCCCTCGAGCGCCGGGATCCACTCGGTGAGCAGGTGGCCGTTGTACATCGTGCGGAAGAAGCGCTCGCAGCCGTGGTGCACGTCGGTGTGGTGCTCGTGCCAGCCGATGCCGTCGCCGTCGCGCGCCACCTCAAAGACGGCGGGGGCGTCGTGCACGGTGCCCAGCGCGATCTGGAAGAAGCCGGACAGGTACGCGGGGCTCGTGGGGTCGGCCAGCGCCACGGCGTGCTCGGCGGGCAGCGTGTAGCGGCGGGCCTCGGGGTCGTACTCCACGTAGCCGCCGGCGGCCTGGTTGTTGAGCCACTCGCGCGCGTAGTGCTCGCTGGTCCCGGTCTGCTCGGCCAGCTCGGCCGGCGTGATCGGGCGGCCGTCGGCCATCGTCGTGTAGTAGCCCAGCTTGTCGCCCATCACGACCAGCGCCGTGTTCAGGGTGGCGCCGACCTCGTCGACGGCGCGGAACACGAACGACATGAGCTTGTCGGGGTCGATGGTCCGCTGGGGAAGGGTCTCGGTCATGGTGGTGCGTCTCCTCGGGAGGTGTCGGATCTGTCGGTCACGACACTGGCGGCGGCACCGCGGACGTCGCATCAGGGGACCCCCCTGGTGTGCTCCCTAGACTCGGTGGGTGCTTGTCGGCCGCGAGCAGGAGCGCCAGGTCATCAGGAGGCTGGTGGCCTCGGCCCGCGTGGGTGAGAGCGGCACCCTGGTGCTCACCGGCGAGGCCGGGATCGGCAAGAGCGCGCTGCTCGAGGACGCGGCCGACGCCGTGACCGCCGCGGGCATGCGCGTGCTGCGGGCCGCCGGCATCGCCGCCGAGCAGGAGGTGCCGTTCGGCGGCCTGCTCCAGCTGCTGCGGCCCGTGCTCGGGCAGCTGGACGCGATCCCGGCCCCGCAGGCCGAGGCGTTGGGCTCGGCGCTCGCACTCGTCCCCGGCTCGGGCGGCGAGCGGTTCGCCGTGGGAGCGGCCGTGCTGAGCCTGTTGAGCCGGGTCGCCGAGGACGGCCCGGTGGCGGTGCTCGTGGACGACGCCCACCTGCTGGACCCGCCGTCCGCGCAGGCGCTGTGCTTCGCCGCCCGGCGCCTCACCGCCGACCCGGTGGTCGTCCTGCTCGCCGTGCGGGACGAGGCGCCGTCGGTCGTCGGCTCGGCCGGGCTGCCGCAGCTGCCGCTCGCGGGCCTCGCGGAGGCCGACGCGTCGGAGCTGGCCGGTGCGCTGGGCCACCGGCTGTCCGACGACGCCCGCTCCCGGCTGGTGGCCTCCGCCGGAGGCAACCCGCTCGCGCTGCTCGAGCTCACCGACGACGGGTTCGACGCCCTCCCGCCGGGTGCCCCCGTGCCGGTCCCCGCGTCGCTGGCCAGGACGTTCGCCCGCCGCGCCGACCAGCTGTCCCCGGCGGCCAGGACCGCCCTGCTGGTCGCGGCGGCCGGCGCGGGCGACCTCGCGGCGATCACGGGGGCGTGCACGCTTCTGGGCGTGACCGTGGCCGACCTCGACGAGGCGGCCGAGGCGCAGCTGCTCACGGTCGGTCCCGCGCGCGTGACGTTCCGGCACGACCTGGTCCGCTCCGGCGTCTACGCCGAGGCCTCCCCCGCGACCCGCCGAGCGATCCACGCGGCGCTCGCGCAGGCCGTCCCCGCCGACGACGTCGACCGCCGGGCCTGGCAC
>NZ_JBGFQZ010000011.1:0-104457 GCF_041295535.1 Cellulomonas sp. ICMP 17802
ACGCCTCGGCCGCCTCGGCCACCCGCACGGGGCGTCCGAGCAGGTCGGCCTGCGCCTGCATCAGCGCGCCGCTCGCGGTGGCCCCGCCGTCGGCGACGATCTCGCGGATCGGGGCACCGGGGCCTGAGGCGATCGCCTCGACGACGTCGGCGACCTGGTGCGCGACGGCCTCGAGCGCCGCGCGCGCGAGGTGCGCCCGCGTGGTGCCCGCCGTCATGCCGGTGAGGACGGCGGTGGCCGCCCGGTCCCAGTGGGGTGCGCCGAGGCCGGCGAAGGCCGGGACGAGCACGACGCCGCCGGAGTCGGGCGCCTGCGAGGCCAGCTCGGTGAGCACCGCGCCACCCGGCAGGTCCGGGTCCCCGCCGAGCATCGTGGCCATCCAGTCCAGCGCGGAACCGCTCGCGAGGATGTTCCCCTCGCGCGCGTAGGCCGGTCCCTCGCGGGTGAGCCACGCGAGGGTCGTCGCGATCCCGTCCGGTGCGCCGTCCGGCGCCGCGCAGAGGATCATCACCGACGACCCGGTCCCGTACGTCACCTTGGCGCGGCCCGGCACGCCGGACCCGTGCGCGTAGAGCGCGGAGTGCGAGTCGGCGAGCACCGCCGCGACCGGCAGGCCCGCCGGGAGCACCCCCAGGTCCGTCGTCGTGCCGAAGCCGCCGTCCGAGGCTCTGACCTGGCCCAGCGCCTCGCGCGGGAGGCCGAACACCGCCAGCAGGTCGGGGTGCCAGTCGAGGTCCACCAGATCGAGCAGCAGCGTCCGCGAGGCGTTCCCCGCCTCGGTGGCGAAGACCTCGCCGCCGGTGAGCTTCCACACGAGCCACGAGTCGACCGTGCCGAGGCAGATGTCCTCGGGAGCGGTCCCCGCGGCCAGCGCTGCGTCGTAGAGCCACCGCATCTTGGGCGCCGAGTACATCGGGTCCAGCGCGAGCCCGGTGCGGGCCCGGACCGTCACGCCGTGCCCGTCCGCGACCAGGCGCGCGCAGGTGTCGGCCGTCCGCCCGTCCTGCCACCCGAGCACGGGCCCCAGCGGCGCACCCGTCCGGCGGTGCCAGGCGACCACCGACTCCCGTTGGTTGGACACCGCCAGCGCGTCCGGCACCAGGCCGCCCGCGCCGGCCAGGCACGCCCACACCGCGGCGAGCGTGGCGGACCAGATCTCGTCGGCGTCCTGCTCGACCCAGCGCGGCGCGGGGAACGCGATGCCGAGGGGGCAGGAGCCCCGCGCGACGATCGACCCCGCGGCGGTGGTGAGCACGGCCTTCGCGTTGGTGGTGCCCAGGTCGACGGCGAGCACGTGCTGCGTCATCCGGTCACCTCCGCCCGTTCGCGGCCCACCGCGGCGAGCGCGGCCTCGATCCGCGCCATGCCGTCGGGCGTCATGAGCATGAGCGACTGCCGCAGGGTCGTGTCGCTGCGCCAGCGCCCGTCCGCCACCCAGCCGAGGGCCATGCCGTACCCCTCGTCCGCGCAGGCCGCCAGCAGGGCGGCCCGGGCGACGTCGTCGTCCATGAACGCCGACATCGGGGTCTCCAGGTCCCAGGTCCGGGGCTCGGCGTCCGGCTCGGCCGGCAGCGCGCACGTGAGGTCGTGCTCGCCCGAGCCCACCTCGGTGGACGTCCCGGTCGGCAGGGTCACCCGCGCGCGCATGTTGGCCGGCACCCGGACGCGCATCGCGAAGCGGTCGCCGTCGCGCGTCCACCGGACCTGGACCACGCCGTACCCGGTGTCCAGCGAGCACTCCGCCGAGGTCAGGCCGCCCCCGGGGACCGGCCGCACGTCGACCACCCGCGACCCGGGCTCGCCCGAGGCGATCCCCCCGACCCGGCGGTGCAGGAAGTCGGCGACCGCGCCGAGCGCGTAGTGGTTGAAGGACGTCATCTCGCCGGGGTTGATCGAGCCGTCGGGCAGCATCGAGTCCCAGCGCTCCCAGATGGTGGTGGCGCCCATGGTCACCGGGTACAGCCACGAGGGGCACTCGCGCTCGAGGAGCAGGCGGTACGCGACGTCGGCGTGGCCGCTGACCTCGAGGGCGTCCGTCACCAGCGGGGTGCCGACGAAGCCGGTGCCGATGCGGTAGCCGTGCGCGCGCACCAGCTCGGCCAGGCGGTCGCCGAGCAGCGTCCGGCGCTCGTCGTCGACCAGGTCGAACCCGATCGCGAGGGCGTAGGCCGTGTGGGCGTCGGACATCATGCGACCCGCGGGCGTGACGTACTCGGCGAGGAACGCCGCGCGGACGCGCTCGGCCAGCGCGCCGTACTCCTGCGCGTCGGCATCGTGGCCGAGCACCCGCGCCGCCCGCGCCAGGGCGGCGCACGAGCGGTAGTAGTAGGCGCTGGCGACGATGTCGGCGTCCGTCCGGGCGTCGGCGGGGCGGTCCGGCGGGGCGGCGGGGTCCAGCCAGTCGCCGAACTGGAACCCGCCGGTCCACAGGTTCCGGTCGCCGGCGAGCGCGCGCACGTCATCGACCCACGCGCGCATGCTCGGGTACTGCTCCGCCAGCGCACCAGCGTCGCCGTACCGCGCGTACAGGGCGTCCGGCACGAGCGTGGCCGCGTCGCCCCAGGCGGCGGCGGGCGGCATCGGGAAGCGCAGCGGGTTGGGGACCACGACCGGCACCGACGGGCCGCGGCGCTGCTCGGCCGCGAGGTCCCGCAGCCAGGAGCCGAGGAAGCCCGACACGTCGTACAGGAAGCTCGCGGTCGGCGCGAACACCTGGATGTCGCCGGTCCAGCCCAGCCGCTCGTCGCGCTGCGGGCAGTCGGTCGGCAGGGAGACGGCGTTGCCCCGCAGGCCCCACACCACGTTGGCGTGCAGCCGGTTGAGCAGCGGGTCGGACGTGGTCAGGTGGCCCGTGCGCACCAGGTCGGTGTGCAGCACCTCGGCGACGAGGGCCGAGGGGTCGAGGTCGCCCGGCCACCCGGTCACCTCGACGTACCGGAAGCCGTGGTACGTGAACCGGGGGTGCCAGTCGATCGGCCCGGCCCCGGCGAGCACGAGCGTGTCGGTGGCCTTGGCGAACCGCAGCGGGCGCACCCCGAGCTCCCCGTTCTCCAGCACCTCGGCGTGCCGCAGGGTGATCGTCGTCCCCGCCGGTCCGTCCACCCGCAGGCGCACGCGCCCGACCAGGTTCTGGCCGAGGTCGAGCACGGTGGCGCCGGACGGCGTCCGGATCAGGTTGCGCACGTGGACGGTCTCGACGACCCGGACCGGAGGTGCGGACGCGGGCACCAGGCGGTCGGGGCGCACGGCGTCGGCGGCCAGCGGGTCGTCGGCGAGGACGTCGTCGAGCAGCACGACCGGGCGGCCGCCCGGGAGCACGGCCCGCGGGCTCAGCAGCGCGTCGTCCAGCAGCCGGGCGTCGACGGACTCGCCCTGGTAGATGCTCGCCGAGGTGACCGGCCCCATGGTGGTGGCCGACCAGTCGGGTCCGGTGGTCACCCAGGTGACCGCGCCGTCCGCGTCGACCAGGCGCAGCTGCGCCGCGAGCGCCACCGGGCCCGGGTAGGCGCGGTGGAAGTCGCCGTCGAAGCCGAAGCGCTCCCCGTACCAGCCCTCCGCCACCGTGGCGCCGAGCACCACCGGTCCGTCGCCGGCCGCGGCGAGCTGCGCGGTGACGTCGACGGTCGAGAAGGCCAGCACGTCCCGGTACGCAGTCCAGCCCGGGGCGAGCTCCTCGTCGCCGACCCGCACGCCGGCCAGGCTCGCCTCGACGATGCCGTGCGCGGTGAACGACAGCAGCGCGCCGACCAGGCCGGCCGGCACGGTGAGCTCGGTGCGGAACCGGGCGGTGCCCCGCTCCGGCCACGGCAGCGCGGGGTCGACCGTGACGAACGGTGCCCGCCAGTCCTGCGGACCCAGGGGCCCGGTGCGCACGGCGTGCCACGGGCTCCACGCGCTCGGCTCCCCGCCGGTGCCGTGCACCCGCACCCGGAGCTCGGCGCTGGCGTACGGACCGAGCGCCGCGAACGGCCACGCGACCTTCTGCGCGACCGGTCCGGTCACGCCGGCGGTGCTCACCGCGCCGTCGACCCGCAGCTCGAGCTCGGCGCGGGTCTGCTCCCAGGCGAGCTCGTCGCTGCGCACGGCCCAGGACACGGTCGGGCTGCCGGTGGCGAGGAACTCCGGCCGGCCCCGGTCCCCGGCCCAGAGCTGGGCGACGACGGTGCTCATGCGATCGCCGTCGCGGCCGCGTGCCGGGCGAGCTTGGCCACCAGGTCGTCGAACATCAGCCGGTTGTCCAGGTGGGTGTACACGCGGATCGGGCGACCGCCCGGGCGCGCGACGTACCGGCCCTCGTCGTCGATCGCGGGTGCCGGCAGCGTGACGTACCGGCAGGAGGACGGGTCGGGCTCGAACGACGACTGCAGGGCCGTGAGCAGCACCAACGGGCTGTCGCCGAGGATGTAGACCTCGCCGGCGTGGAACCCGTGCGCGGCGGCCATCTCGGTGACCGCCACGAGCCGGTCGACCAGGTGCTCGCCGATCGCCCCGTGCGGGCGCACCCGCGTCTCCAGCTCCGCCATGCTCATGATCGCCTGGCGGTAGGCGTCCCGCGGCACCTGCCACAGCGGGATCGGCGAGTCCAGCACGACCTGCGCGGCCGTGACGTCGATCCGCAGGTTGTACTCCGAGACCTCCGGCCCGTCGGCCCGCGGGGGCGCCACGGCGAGGCCGTCGTGCTCCGGGCCGCCGATCCACACGGCGGTCAGCCGCTCGGCGATGCGCGGCTCGAGCAGGAAGGCGCTGGCCAGCTCGGTCAGCCCGGCGCCGAGCGTCACGTAGAGCGGCTGGTCCGAGTCGCGCATCGCCTCGGCGACGATCGCCTCGGCGCCCGCGGAGCGGATCGGCGTGTGCCGGTCCGCCAGGGCGTCGTTCGAGCCCTCGAGCACGGTCACCCGGTCGGTGAGGCCCAGCAGGTCGACGACGACGTCCGCTGCGGCCTTGGCCTTCGTCGCGGTGGTCGTCGAGGGGTCGAACGGGTCGCCGGCGCGCAGGTGCGAGCCGATGACGGCGCGCACGTCCACCGACGGCGAGAGCAGCAGGTGCGCCAGCTGGACCAGCCCGTCGGGGTCGCCCGAGTAGTCGTTGTCGGAGATCACCCGGAGGCGCGTCGACATCAGCGCGTCTCCGTCCAGGCGAGCTCCTCGACGAGCGGCAGGTCCGCGCTGGAGCGCCCGACCTCGAGGGTGAACGTGCCCGGCTCGATGGTCCACGCGTGCGAGTCGACGTCCCAGTGCGCCAGCGACCGCGTGGGCAGCGGCACCCGCACGGTGACGGACTGCCCGGGCTCGGCGACCGCGGCGGCGAACCCGACGAGCCAGCGCACGGGCCGCTCCACCTCGCTGCCGGGCCGGGACGCGTACACCTGGACGACCTCACGGCCGGCGCGGGTGCCCGTGTTCCGGACGGTCACCTCGACCTCGCCGGGCCCGTCGTGGGTGGGGGCCAGCGGGACGCCGACCGACTCGAACTCCCAGGTGGTGTAGCCCAGCCCGTGACCGAACGCGTACCGGGCCGTGCGGTCCGGGTTGCGGTAGCCCACGAGCAGGCCCTCGTCGTACCGCACGACGCCGTCGACCGGGGTGCCCGACGGCAGGTTCGTCTCGTCGAGCGGCCAGGTGGTGGGCAGGCGCCCGCCGGGCTCGGCGACGCCGAGCAGCACGTCGGCGAGGGCGTCGCCGAACTCCTGCCCGGGGAACCAGGCCAGCAGGACGGCCGCGACCTCGTCGGCCCACGGCATGAGCACGGGGGCGCCGGCGTTGACCACCACGATCGTGCGCGGGTTGGCCGCGGCCACCCGGGAGACCAGCTCGTCCTGCCGTCCGGGCAGGGCCAGCGTGTCGCGGTCGTAGCCCTCGGACTCGACCTCCTCGTTGGTGCCGACGACCACCACGGCGACGTCCGCCGCGGCGGCCTGGGCCACGGCCGCGGCGATGGCCTCGTCGTCCGTGGCGTGCGGGGGCTCGATGTTGAGCTGGAGCATGGTGCCCAGCTCGAGGCCGTCGGGCGAGGTCGAGGCACCGGTCAGGTCGTGCCGCAGCACGACGTCCACCGACTCGCCGGCGGCGAGCTCGACGTGGTGGACCCCCTGCGGCGGGGCCATCATGCCCTCCACCAGGTCGGCGCCCGGGGGCAGCACGAGCTCGGTGTCCAGGACCTCCGCGCCGTCCAGCACGAGGCGGAACCGCCCGAGGCCGGACCCGCCGACCTCCCAGGTGCCGGTCGACGTGGCGGTCACCCGGGTGGCGACCTCGACCGCGGTGCAGTCGGCCGCGTCCGCCGGGAAGCCGATCAGCCAGTTGAACGTGCCGCCCGAGCGGGGCTCGGTCAGCAGCACCGAGCCGTCGGCCGCGAGGTAGCGGATGTCGACGCCGGGGGTGCCGTCGGCGCGCGTGGTGACGACGTCGCGGGCGGGGGAGGTGCGGTGGTGGGCGCGCACGCCTTCGGCGAACGTGACGGACGCCCGGGACCCCAGCGCGGCGCGGATCCCGTCCAGCGGGGAGACGGTGTACGGCGGGTAGACCGTCGCGCTGCCGCCGCCGAGGGTCCGACCGACCTCGGCGTTCGGACCGAGCACCGCGACGCTGGTCAGGGCGTCCGCCGGCAGGGGGAGCAGGCCGACGTTGCGGACCAGCACGAAGCCGGCGGCGGCGTCGGCACGCAGCCGCTCGGCCACCTCGGCGTCGGTGAACGACGGTGCCTGCGCGACCGCCTCGATGCCGTCGAGCGCGCCGACTCGTGCGGCCAGCCGCAGGATCCGCAGCACGTGGTCGTCGATCCGCGCCTCGTCCACGTCGCCGGACCGCACGGCGTCCACGAGCGCGGGGCCCCAGGGGCCCGCCGGCCCGGGCATCGCGAGGTCGAGGCCACCGGTCGCGGCGGCCACCGTCGAGCGGGTGGCGAACCAGTCCGACATCGTCACGCCGTCGAAGCCCCACTCGTCCTGCAGCACGTCGCGCAGCAGCGGCGTCTCGGTGGCCGTGGTGCCGTTGACCTGGTTGTACGCGGCCATCACGGCCCAGACGCCGCCCTCGCGGACGATGGCCTCGAACGGCGCCAGGTAGAGCTCGCGCAGCGTGCGCTCGTCCACCTGGGCGTCGATGCTCATGCGGTCGGTCTCGGTGTCGTTGGCGACGAAGTGCTTGACGGTCGCGCCCACGCCGCCGGCCTGGACCCCGCGCACGTAGGCCACGCCGATGCGGGCGGTGAGGAACGGGTCCTCGGAGAAGTTCTCGAAGTGCCGGCCGCCGTAGGGCGTCCGGTGCAGGTTGACCGTCGGCGCCAGCTGCACGTCGACGCCCTTGCGCCGCGCCTCGGCGGCGAGCAGGAGGCCCAGGGCCTCGATCCGCTCCGGGTCCCACGTCGCGGCCAGCGCCGTGGGGGAGGGCACGTTCGCCGAGGTGTCGCGCTCGTCCCAGAACTCCCCGCGGATCCCGGCCGGTCCGTCGGAGACGACCAGCCGACGCAGGCCGGCGTCCGGCTCGGCGTAGAGCGACCAGAAGTCCGCGCCTGTCATCAGGCGGACCTTCTGCTCGAGGGACAGCGCCGCGAGCCGGCGCGCGAGGTCGCCCTCGTCGACCGCGGGGACGGGAAGGGCGGTCAGCTGCGTCATGAGGTTCTCCGGTGAACTCGGGCTGGGTCAGGTCGGGTCAGGTCAGGTCGTGCTCGCGCAGCACGCGGACGTCCCACGGGCCGAGCAGGATGCGGTCGCCCGCGTCGAGGACGTCGCCGATGAGGACGTCGGTCACGGCGGCAGGCAGCACGTAGCCCGCCGGGTCCCACGACCAGTTGTGCACCACGCGCAGCCGGTCAGGCCCGCGGTCGGACGCCATGGTGTGCACCGTGACGCTCGCCGGCCGGGCGTCGCGCCACGGGTCCGGCGGCAGCGAGGTGCCGGCCAGCCAGGTGGCCAGCCCCGCCGCGAGGGCACGGTCCGGCACCGTGCCGACGGTCGTCACCCGACCGGCGCCGTGGGCGTGCGTGGTGATCGCCGCGAACTGGCGCAGGTGCGGGTGGTCGTACCCGGCGAGCACCTCGGCGTCGTCGGGCAGCAGCCCGTCCGCCCACGCGTGCGCCGAGCCGGACCAGCCCGCGCCGGTGACCAGCACGTCGACGGGCAGGTTGGTGAACTCGAGGTAGTGCACGCCGGCCGGCCCGGCCAGGACCCCGGGGGCGACGACCGGCCGGATGACGTTCTCCTCGGTCGCGTAGCCGGTGCGCGGCGTGAGCACCAGGTGCCCGCCGGCCGCGGCGTACCGCACGAGCAGGTCGAGGGTCGCGTCGGAGGCGATGTACAGCGCGGGCACGACGAGCACGGGCCAGCGCCGGACGAGGGCGTCGGGGTCGTCGGGCAGCTGGTCGGGCCCGACGACGTCCACCGCGAGCCCGGCGTCGAACAGCCCGCGGTAGAACGCCGCGAGGATCTGCTCGTACGAGGTCGGGTCGCCGAACCAGGTGTGCGGAGTCACCGCGAGGGGGCCCTGGAACTCCAGCGCCCAGCGGCTCTCCGGGCTGACCAGCAGGCCGACGTCGCTGTGCGCCCGCAGGTCCATGAGCTGCGGCGACGCGGCCTCGAGGTCGCGCGCCAGCGCCGACAGCTCGGCGTAGGTCCGGCCCGGGGTCAGGCTGTGCCCGAGGATGCCGGTCCAGTACGACTCGGCGCCGTAGTGCTGGGTGGCCCAGCTCCAGTACTCGAGCATCCGGGCGCCGCGCGCGACCATGAGCCAGCCCGCCTGACGCCACTGGCCGTCGTAGCAGGGCAGGTTGTCGCCGGCGCCGCCGATCGACGTCGCGTTCGTCTCCGTGACGAGGAACGGCTCGTCGCGCATGCCGCGGGCCAGGTCGGCCTGCAGGGTGGGGAACGCGGGGCCGGCCCACGGGACGAAGTCGTCGGCGATCCCGCCGACCAGCCCGTCGGGACCCGGGTGGGTGAGCGACTCCTGGGTGGCGTAGTAGATGTTCGCGCCGGCGACGTCCAAGGGCCGGGCGATCGTCGTGAGGTCCTGCGCCCGGTGGTGGGGCGCGATGCAGGTCATCACGTACTGGTCCGGCCGGGCGTACTCGCGCACGACATCGGCCTGCCACGCGATGAGGTCGTCGGCCAGGGTCGCCTGGTAGCGCCGCCACGCGAGGTCGTACGCCGGGGTGGTGTTGAGGTCCGGGGTCCACAGCTCGGACCAGTCGGCGATCCGGTGCGACCAGTAGGTCAGGCCCCAGCGCCGGTTCAGCTCCTCGACGGTGCCGTACCGGGCGCGGAGCGTGTCCACGAAGCCGGCGAACACGTCCGGGTTGAAGAAGATCTTGTTGCCGGGCTCGTTGTCCACCTGCCAGCCGACGACGGCCGGGTGGTCGGCGTAGCGGCTGACGACGGCCCGGACGACGCGCTCCGCGAGCCGCCGGAAGGTGGGGTGCGCGTAGTTCACGTCCTGCCGGGCGCCGTACGGCATGGGCGCGCCGGTGGCGACGTGGGCCGTGGTCTCGGGGTACGTGACGCGCAGCCAGGGCGGGGCCGCGTAGGTGGGGGTGCCGACGATGACCTCGATGCCCCGGGCCAGCGCGCCGTCGAGGACAGGCTGGAGCCAGTCGAGGTCGAACTCGCCGTCGCGCGGCTCCCACGTCGACCACACGGACTCGCCCACCCGGATCACGGAGAACCCGCCGGCGACCATGAGGTCGAGGTCGGCGTCCAGGCGCTCGTACGGCTGGTACTCGGCGTAGTAGGCGGCGCCGACCCGGATCCGGTCCGGCAGCCGGGGGCTCTCAGGCATCGTGCCCCGCGTACTCGAAGCCCTCGAAGGCCACGGTGCCGGAGGCCGCGTACATGCCGGTCACGCGGCCGGTGAACGACGACGTCACGTCGGAGGTGAGGTAGCGCCCGTCGACGACGGCGAGCTCGACCGCGTCCGCGCCGCTGCCGTAGCCGAGGCGGACCAGGTCGCAGGTGGCGAGGTCGGGCATGTCGAGCCCGGGCCCGGGGACGACGGGTGTCGTGCTGATCCACAGCTCGACCGGGCCGTCCGGGACGGCCGCCTCCCAGGTCTGCTCGAGCTGGTCCAGCCGCACGCGGGCGACCAGGCGGCCACCCGAGACCTCGACGTCGTAGTGGTGCCGCTCGTCGTAGCGCACCGACAGCCCGCCGGTGCCCGACGACGCGTCGACCCGCACCGCGCACCGGCTGCCGAGGTGGAGCTGGCGACGGCCGAGGAAGTGCGGGCGGTGCGCGTCCATCGCGACCGGCGGCGCGTCGTCCGGGGCCGTGATCACGAGGCGCCCGTCGGACCGTGCGAGCCAGCCGCGCTCCGCGTCGCGGATGGACAGCCACTCCAGGCCGAGCGGCTCGGCGAACGAGGTCGTCGTCTCGACCGGGGGCAGGTCGGGAGTCAGGGTGAACCGCTCGACGACCGGCCAGCCGTCGACCCAGGCCACCCGGGTCGTGAACGTCTCGCGGCCCAGCGGGGCGAACATCTGGCTCATCCCGCCCGGGCGCGTGCCCAGGAGCACCATGCGCCAGCCGTCGTCGGTGTGCACCAGGTCGCCGTGCCCGGCGTTCTGCACGGGGTGGCTGGTGGACCGGTGGGAGTACACCGGGTTGACGGGCGCGCCCTCGAAGGGACCCTCCGGCGACGGGCCGCGCGCGATCGAGACGCCGTGCCCGCGCTCCGTGCCGCCCTCGGCGATCATGAGGTACCAGGTGCCGTCGATCTCGTAGAGGTGCGGTGCCTCGGGGAACTTCAGGCCGGTGCCGGACCACAGCGAGCGCGGCGCCTCGAGGGCCTGGCCCGTCGTCGGGTCCATCCGCACCTGCTGGATGCCCAGGTGGGTGCCGAACTCCGGACCGGTGAGCAGCAGGCCCGAGTACGTGACGTAGCAGGTGCCGTCGGCGTCCCAGGTGATGTCGTGGTCGATGCCGTCCGCGCCGACCATCACCACGCCGTCGCTCCACTCGCCCGCCGGGTCGGTCGCGGTGAAGATCAGCCCGCCGCGGCCCATCGCGTCCGCGACGGTCAGCCAGAACTGCCCGTCGTGGAACCGGATGGTCGGAGCCCACGCGCCCCCGCCCGTCGGCACGTCCTCGATCGCCAGCTGGCCCGGCCGGGTCACCACGTGCCCGATCGGCGTCCAGTGCTCGGCGTCCGTGCTGTGGAAGAGCGGGACGCCCGGGAAGTACTCGAAGCTCGAGCAGGCGAGGTAGTAGTCGTCGCCCACGCGGACGACGCTCGGGTCGGGGTGGAAGCCGGAGACGGCCGGGTTCAGCAGCACGGTGGTGCCCCTCTGTAGGTCGTGGGAGGTCAGGCGGACTTCGGCAGGGCCTCGGTCCCGCCTGCGCCGGCGCCGGCCTGCTCGTCCTGCTCGGCGAGCTGGGCGGCGAGGCGCAGCCGGTCGGCCCGGCGCTGCTGCTGGCGGACCGGGTCGGGCACGGGCGCGGCCAGCAGCAGGCGCTGGCTGTACGGGTGCTCGGGGGCCGTGGTGACGGTGGCGGCATCGCCCGACTCGACGATCTCGCCGCGGTACATCACGGCGACCCGGTGGCTGATGTGCCGCACCACCGACAGGTCGTGGGTGATGAACAGGTACGCCACGCCGGTGCGCTCCTGGATCTCGATGAACAGGTCGAGCACGCGGGACTGGTTGGACAGGTCCAGGGCGCTGACCGGCTCGTCGCAGACGATGAGCTTGGGGCTGCGGCTCAGGGCCCGCGCGATGGCGATCCGCTGCCGCTGGCCGCCGGAGAACTCCCGGGGGAGGCGCTCGCCGGCGTCGGCGGGCAGGTGCACGCTGTCGAGCAGGTCGCGCACGCGCCGGGTGGCGTCCTTGCGGCTCGTGCCGGCGACCAGCAGCGGCTCGGTGAGGATGTCGTTGACCGTCATCGCCGGGTTGAGGGACGTGTACGGGTCCTGGAACACCACCTGGATGTCCTCGCTCAGGCCCCGCCGCTCCTTGACGCTGATCCCGTTGATGGGGCGGCCGGCGTACCGGATCTGGCCGCCGGTCACCGGGGCCAGGCCCAGCACCGCCCGGCCGAGGGTGGTCTTGCCGGAGCCGGACTCGCCGACCAGTCCGACCGTCTCCCCGGCGCGGATCGACAGCGACACCCCCTTGAGGGCCTTGAACGGCGGCTTGCGCCACCCCTTCATCGGGTACTCGACGACGACGTCGTCGGCGACGAGCAACGGCTCTGTGGTCGGTGTCGTGGCGCTCATGCGCCCTCCCCCCGGGTCGGCTGTGCAGAGGATGCTGCGGAGGTGGCCGCGCCGGCGGTCGCGAGCTGCGGCCGTGGCTCGGAGTCCTCGAGCGTGGAGTCGAGCAGCATCCGCGTGTACGGGTGCTGGGGGTTGGCGAACAGCTCGCGGGCGGGTGCCGTCTCGACGATCTGGCCGGTCTGCATGACCGCGACGCGGTCGCAGATGTCGGCGACCACCCCGAAGTTGTGGGTGACCAGGATCATGCCCATCTGCCGTTCCTCCTGCAGGGAGCGCATGAGGTCGAGCACCTCGGCCTGGACGGTGACGTCGAGGGCGGTGGTGGGCTCGTCCGCGATGAGCAGCTCCGGGTCGCAGGACACCGCACCGGCGATGAGCACGCGCTGGGCCATGCCGCCCGAGATCTCGTGCGGGTACGCCTTGAACGTGCGCTCCGGGTCGGCGATGCCCACCCGGGCCAGCAGCGCGATCGCCTTCGCCTTGGCGTCCTTCTTGCTCAGGCCCAGGTGCTGGCGGATCGGCTCGGTGAGCTGGTAGCCGATGCGGAACGACGGGTCGAGGTTGGACATCGGCTCCTGCGGCACGTACGCGATCCGGTGGCCGCGGATCACGTTCATGGCCGACCGGCTCATCCCGGCGAGCTCCTCGCCGCCGAACGTGATGTTGTCGGCCGAGACCTTCGCCTCGGGCGGCAGCAGGCCCAGGATCGAGAACGCCGTCTGCGTCTTGCCCGAGCCGGACTCGCCGACCAGGCCGAGCACCTCGCCCTTGCGCACCACGAGCGAGATGCCGTTCACGACGACCGACTCGCCGTCGATCTTGGGGTAGGCGACCCGCAGGTTGTCCACCTCGAGCAGCACGCCGGGGTCGGTGACGACCGGGGCGACGTCCGCGTGGGTTGCTTGGATGGTCGTGCCGGCGATGCGGTTGGCGGCGGCGACCTTGGCGGCGGCCTTCGCGGCCCGGCGCGTGGCGCGGGACTGCTTGACGGACTGGGCGCCGAGCACGTCGCGCAGCGCGTTGCCCAGCAGGGCGAACGCCGCGACCGTGAGGACGATCGCCACGCCGGGCCAGATGAGCAGCCGCGGGGCGATGTAGATGTTGGCCTGCGCGTCGGCCAGCATGCCGCCCCAGGAGGCCTCGTTCGAGGGCGCGATCCCGAGGAACTGGAGGCCGGCCTGGATGATGATCGCGACGCCGAACATCTGGGCGGCCTGGATGATGGTCGGCTTGGCCACCACCGGCAGGATGTGGCGGCGCATGATCCGCGTCGAGCCGAGGCCCGAGACGCGGGCGGCGTCGACGTAGAGCTCCTCGCGCACCGCGACCACCGAGCCGCGCACCAGGCGGAACACGCCTGGCGACATCAGCACGCCGAAGGTGAGCATCGTGGCGTTGGTGCCCTGCCCGATCACCTGCGACACGACGATGAGGATGACGATCGCGGGCAGGGACATCACGAGGTTGGCCACCCAGGCGCCGACCCCGTCGAACCCGCCCTTGAAGTACCCGGCGACGAGGCCGGTCGGCACGCCGATCGCCAGCGCGACGAGCACCGCGAGGGCGGCGCCGATCAGGCTGACCTGACCGCCGTAGAGGAGCCGCGACCAGATGTCGCGACCGACCCCGTCGAAGCCCAGCGGGTGGCCCGGAGCGGGCGGCCCGAGGGTGTTCGCCAGGGAGGGCGCGTTCGGGTCGGCGTCCGTGAGCAGCGGGGCGGCGAAGCTCGCCACGACCAGGATCACGAGCACCGCGATCGCGGCGACGGCGGTCGGGTCGGACAGGAGTCGCTTGATCCGGCCGGCCCGCTTGGGCAGCGGCGCGGGCGCGGCGGCGTCGACGGGACTGGTCGACATGAGCCCGGGGATGGTCATGACACACGCACCTTGGGGTTGAGCAGGCCGTAGGAGACATCCATGAGCAGGTTGACGACGACGATGATGATCACCATGACGACCGTGATCCCGAGCACCACCGGCTGGTCCTGGGAGGTCGACGCCGAGAACACCTCGGTGCCGATCCCGTAGAGGCCGAACACCTTCTCCACGACGACCGCGCCACCGACCAGGCCGATGAACTGCAGACCGAGGACGGTCAGCGCCGGGGGGACGGCGTTGCGCAGGGCGTGGCGGAACAGCAGGCTGCGCTCCGACAGGCCGCGGCTGCGCAGCGTCCGCACGTAGTCCGCGCCCAGGACGTCGATCATCGAGCCCCGGACCTGTTGCGCCGTGGCGGCCGTCGCGCCGATGGCCAGCGCGATCGCCGGCAGGGTGACCGACATGAGCCAGCCGCTGGGCGACTCGGCGAAGGGCACGAACCCGACGGCGGGGAAGATCTTCAGCTGCACGGCGAACAGCACCGACAGCACCAGCGCGACCAGGAAGGCCGGCACGGCGAAGCCGAGGATCGCCAGGGCCTGCACGGCCCGGTCGAGCCAGCCGCCCCGGACGGCGGCGGCGACACCGATGAGCACCGCCAGCACCGCGGCCACGAGCAGGCCGAGCAGCAGGATGGACAGCGTCACCGGCAGCTTGGTGGAGATGATCGTGGTGACGGGCTGCCCCGAGTACCAGGACGAACCCAGGTCACCGTGCAGCAGGCCGGAGAGCCAGTCGAGGTACCGGGTGAGGAACGGCTGGTCGAGCCCCAGCTCGGTGGCCTTCTGGGCGACCTGCTCCGGGCTGGCGGTCTGCCCGGCGATCGCGCGGGCCACGGCGTTGTCCGACAGGCTCATGAGCCCGAAGATCACGGACGCGGCGACGATGACGAGGACGACCCCGGCGAGGAGTCGGCGGAGGAAGAACATCAGCATGGCTACCCCTTGGCGGCGTCGACATGGGCAGGAGACGTGCAGGGTGGTGGTCCGTGGGTGGGCCGGAGTTCACCGGCCCACCCACGGCCGCGGTGATCAGCCGGCCGGCGTGAAGTTGTAGAGCGCCGGGGTGGAGCTGAAGTTCTGCGCCACTACCTTGACCCGCTTGGAGTAGGCGTAGGTGGCCGTCGCGGCGGTCCACGGTGCGTCCCAGGCCTGCTCGGTGACGTAGGTGTTGATCTGCTTGTACAGCGCGTCCTGGTCAGCACCGGTGGCGACCTGCGCCTGGTTGATCAGGTCCGTGACCTTCGGGTCCTCGTAGTGGAACGGGTTCCAGAGGGCGTCCTTGGTGAGCTGGATCTGGATGGTGTCCCACGGGCGGAACGAGTCGAGCTGGAAGAAGCTCGTGGCCCACTTGCCGGCGAGCATGTCGTTGATGACCGTGTCGAGCGGTGCGTTCTCGAGCGTGACCTTGATGCCGATCGCGCCGAGCTCCTCGACGATCGCGGCCTGGGCGCCGGCGTTGAAGGCCGACAGGTCGGGCATGGTGAGCTCGAAGCCGTCCGCGTAGCCCGCCTCGGCCATGAGCTTCTTGGCCTTCGTCGGGTCGTACGGGTACAGGTCGTTGAGCGACGCGTCGTACGCGGCGGTCTGGGCGTTGAACAGCTGGGCCTGCGGCTTGCCCAGGCCGGCGAGCGCCGAGTCGATGATCGTCTGACGGTCGAACGCCATGTTGATCGCCTGGCGCACCTTGACGTCGGCGAGCGCGGGCTGGATGGTGCCGGCGCGGTCCCAGATGTAGAAGCCCATGATCGAGCCCGGCTGGTACTCCAGGGTGTTGAGCCCGGCGCCCTTGACCGTCGCGACGTTCTTCGAGTCGGTGACCACGGCGCCGTCGACCTGACCGGACTGCAGCGCGTTGAGGACGGCGGTCGAGTCGGTGAGCGGCGTCAGCACGATCTTGTCGAACGGGAACGCCTTGGTGTTCCAGTAGTCGGCGTTCCGCGTGAACGTGTACTTGGCGTCCACCGTGGTGTTCGCTTTGTCCATGACGTACGGGCCGGAGCCGCACGGGGTGGTCTGCAGCTCCGCGGTGCCGATCGCCTTGGGGCAGGCCATCATCCCGGCCGTGTTGCCGAGGTTGGGCACCAGCGACGGGTCGGGCGCCGTGAGGTGGATCGCCGCGGTCGTGTCGTTGACGACGTCCACGCTGGCAACCGACTTGAGCTGGTTGGCGGCCTCGTTGGTGCCGCTCTTGGTGTTCATGAGGTTGGCCTGGACGGCGGCGGCGTTGAACGGCTCGCCGTCGGTGAACTTCACGTCGTCGCGCAGGGTGACGGTCAGCGTGGTGAGCGCGTCGTCGTACTCCCACTTGGTCGCGAGGTTGGGCTGCGGGTTGGCCTCGGGGTCGAGCCGGAACAGCTGGTCGTACACCGGCTGGTAGTAGATCGTGTTGTTCCCGAGACCGGCGTCCTTGAGGTCCCACGGCTGGGCCACGACGACGGGGGCCAGCGTCAGCGTGCCGCCGCTGCCGGAGCCTGAGCTGGTGCCGGAGGTGCCGCCTCCGGAGCACGCGGCGAGAGCCAGCGTGAGTGCGATGGGACCGATGACCAGCAGACGTCTGCGCATGACTCTCCCTTGAGCAACCGAGGCACTGATACGAATAGGTAATACGATTCAGTGAAGATACGACACGGTCGATCAGTGCGCAAGAGGGAGATTTCACAAAGGTGCGCCCGACCGTCCGGAGCGCGGGGGAGCGGGCGCGACGGCCCGGTTGCGGACGCTGGGGTGACCTGCGGCGACGCGGTCGGCCGCGGCTCAGCGGTCGGCGTCAGGCATCGCCGACGCGACGGGAGCGGCTACGCCGACTCGCGCAGCACCAGGGTCACCGCGTCCGAGCGCAGGGGCATCGGCTCGGCGATCCCGTGCGTCACGCTGGCGATCTGGCGAGCCACGTAGGCGGCGACCATGCCGAGGTTCTGGTCGATCGTGGTGAGCGGGGGGCTCGCCAGGGCGGCCAGCGGGATGTTGTCGACGCCGATGACGGCGAGGTCGCGCGGCGCGGACAGCCCGAGGCGCTGCATCCCGGCGAGCACGGCGAACGCCGTCTCGTCGTTGTACGCGGCCACCGCGGTGACGGGGTCGGGCAGGGACCGCCAGTACCGGACGGCCTGCTCGGCGCTCGACGTGTCGAGCGCCACGGGCACGACCACCGGGTCCGCCAGCCCCAGGTCGAGGCACGCGCTCCGCACGCCCTCCAGGCGCAGCTGGTAGAAGCCGGTCACGCGGACGTCGTCCGGTGCGGCGTAACCCAGGTGGCGGTGGCCGGCGTAGGCGAGGTGCTCGACCTGCATCCGCCCGATGAGGGTCTGGGGCACGCTGATCCCGAGGCGCTGGGAGCTCGGGGACAGCAGGGCGCTGACCACCAGGACGCCCGCGGCCTGCATCTCCGCCTCGTCCTCGGGGGAGATCGCCGCGATGCTCACCACAGCGACGGGCTGCAGGGACCGCCAGTGCGACGCCAGCGGGCTGGTGGCGCGCACCCGGCGGGTGATCGTCGTGAGGCCGAACGGCTCGAGCTCGTCCGCGATCTGCTCGATCAGGTGCGCGAGGGTGGGGCCGAACGGGATGTCGGGGAGCACCAGGAGCACCACGTTCGAGCTGCCCTTGCGCAGGGCGCGCGCGGACTCCGACGGCGTGTAGCCCAGGCGGTCGATCGCGGCCTGGACGCGCTCCCGCGTCGGCGCCGAGATCTTCTGGCCGGGGTGCGCGTTGATGACGTAGCTCACCGTCGCCTGGGAGACGCCGGCCTCGCGTGCGACGTCCTTCGCGGTGACTGCCCTGGCCATCTCTACCCCCCGATCTGGTGAATCGTCACACTAGCCGACGCCTTTCCGTCCTGGCCAGGAACGCGCCGAACCGGTCGCGTGCTCGCACTCATGGTCCCGATCGAGCGGCTCGGGACCGGCCCGCCCCCTGAGCGACGCGGGTGCACTGCGCGATCGGCCCTTGATCCCCCTCAATGGTTATACGTATCATCACACAGGCGGTCGCCGGTTCGAGGACCGCGATGCCTTCGACGAGGCTGTCCCGCACGCGAGGTGAGGAACCGATGAGCACCGACGAGTCCCGAGACCGGGCCCCCGGCGACGGCCGCACGAGCGCCGACGGCGGGACGGAGGCGGGGATCGAGGCGTTGCAGAGCGAGCAGGCCGAGCTGGTGTTCTCCGCGTTCACGCCGATCACCGCCTGGGACGTGGGCTCGCGGATCGTGCGGCTGGCGATCGAGCGCGGGCTGGGTGTCGCCGTCGACGTCCGCCGCGAGTCGCACGTGCTGTTCCACGCGTCGCTGCCGGGCACCACGGCGGACAACGACCGGTGGATCGAGCGCAAGACGGCCACCGCGTTCCGGTTCGAGAGCAGCACGCTGCTGGTGCAGCGGCGGTTCGCCCAGGCAGGCATCTCCCCGGCGGACCACGGCTGGCTGGACGCGCGCACCCACACGCTCGCGGGCGGCGCCGTGCCGATCACCGTGCGCGGGGCCGGGATGGTCGCTGTCGCGACGGTGTCGGGCCTGAGCGACGACCGGGAGGACCACGCGCTCGTGGTCGAGGCGCTGCGCGCGGAGCTCGCGGCCCAGCAGCCGGCGGGGGGCGCAGCGTGAGCGAGGACGCGGTCCGCTGGGTGCGGGAGCTCGCGCCCGGGCAGCGGTCCCAGCTCGTCGTGCTCGACGTCGACACCGGCGGCTCGACGGTGCTGCTGGAGCTGACGGAGGATCTCGTCGAGTCGCCCAGCTGGCACCCGTCCGGGCGGTGGATCGTCCTCAACGCGGACGGCCGGCTCTTCCGCGTGGAGGTCGATGCCCCGGAGACGGGCCTGGTGCCCATCCCGCTCGAGGGGGTACCCACCGACCTCAACAACGACCACATCCTGTCCCCGGACGGCTCGCTCCACTACGTCTCCGTGAACGACGGTCACGTCTACGTCGCCGACTGGGCGGGCGGACCAGTGCGCCGGGTGACCTCGTCGAAGGAGCCCGGGCGCGCGTTCCGGCACTTCCTGCACGGCATCTCGCCGGACGGCGGCACCCTGGCGTACGTCGGCACCGAGCTGCTGGGCGACGACGAGATCGGCACGCGCCGCCTGTGGACCGTGGACCTGGGCACGGGCGTCGAGGCGCTGGTCGGCGACGGCTTCTCGCCGGCCGACGGGCCCGAGTACTCGCCCGACGGCACGTCGCTGTGGTTCAACTCGGAGGTCGGCTCGGACGTGCCCGGCCACGCGCAGATCTTCCGGCACGGGCTGCGGGACGGCGCGACGGAGCAGGTGACGCACGACGAGCGCGTCAACTGGTTCCCGCACGTCTCGCCCGACGGCCGCCGGGTCTGCTACCTCAGCTACCCGCCCGGCACGCAGGGGCACCCGGCCGACCTGCCCGTCGAGCTCGTCGTGCTCGACCTCGCCACGGGCGAGCGCCGCACGGTCGCCGCGCTGCCGGGCGGCCAGGGCACGATCAACGTGAACAGCTGGGCGCCGGACTCCCGCCGGCTCGCCTACGTCGCCTACCCGGTCGGCGCCACCACCCACGAGCACCAGGAGCAGTCATGACGGTACGGATCGGCGTGCTGGGCGCAGCGAACATCGTCGAGATGGCGCTCCTGGAGCCGGCGGCGCAGGTGGCGGGGGTCGAGGTCGCCGCGGTCGCGGCCCGCAACCCCGCGCGCGCGGCCGAGTACGCCGCGGCGCACGGGATCCCGCGCGTCGTCGCCGACTACGACGCGCTCGTCCGCGACGCGGACCTGGACGCCGTGTACATCCCGACCCCCGCGTCGTTGCACGGCGAGTGGGTGCTCCGCGCCGTGGCCGCGGGCAAGCACGTCCTGTGCGAGAAGCCGTTCACGGCCAACGCGCAGGAGGCCGCCGAGGTGGCCGCGGCCGTCCAGGGACGCGGCGTCGTGGTCATGGAGGCGTTCCACTCCGCCTACCACCCGCTGTGGACCGACCTCACGACGCTGCTGGCCGCGCACCCGATCGGCACGGTCGAGACGGCGTACGCCTCGCTCTGCAACCCGAACCACGAGCCGGGCGACATCCGCTGGCAGCTCGACCTGGCCGGCGGGGTGCTCATGGACATGGGCGTGTACCCGCTGCGGCTGCTCACCCACCTGTTCGGTGCGCCGACCGTGCTCGCGGCGCGGGCCGAGCAGACCGGGGGCGTGGACGGCGCGATGACCGCGACGTTGCAGCTGGCGGGCGGGGTCGTCGGCACGGTCGAGACCGACATGACGGAGGACGCGGTGCTCGGCGCCGAGCTGCGGATCGTCGGGACGGCGGGCACGATCCACGTCGCGATGCCGTACCACCCGCAGTTCGGCGCGACGATCACGGTGACGGACGCCGACGGCGCCGGCACCACGACGCCGGTCGACCCCACGCCGACCTACCGGTACCAGCTCGAGGCGTTCCGCGACGCCGTGGTCTCCGGCGGCCCGGTCCTCACGGGCACACCCGAGGCTGTCGCCGCGATGCGCGACGTCGACGCGATCTACGCCGCCGCCGGGATGTCGCCGCGCACGCCGTCCGCGGTGAGGGACTGAGGAGCTAGGACCGGCGGGCTCGCCGCATCTCGTCGGCGAGCGCCGGGTTGGTGGGCTCCAGCCGGCCGATCACGTTCTCGACGACCTCCGGCGACTTGTTCTGGCTGAGCTTGGCCCGGGCATCGAACCGGGTGACCCGCAGGCGCAGGCCGACGGTGCCCTTGGCCGTGCGGCGCGTGCCCTCCTCGTCCTCGCTCAGGCTCCGACCGCCCGGGCGGTGCTGCTCGAAGTGGTCGGTCAGTCGCGAGAGCATCGCGTAGTTCTCGTCGTCGGACAGGATCTCGGGTGTGCCGTACAGGTGCGCGGTCACGTGGTTCCAGGTGGGCACGAGGTCGCCCGGCGCGTACCAGCTGGGGGAGACGTAGTCGTGCGGACCCTGGACGATGACGAGGATCTCGTGCTGCCCGAGCTCGTGCAGGACGTCGTCGGGCCGGCCGAAGTGGCTCACGATCGAGAAGCCGTCGCCGTCCTCGACCAGGGCCGGGTAGTGGGACGCCACGAGTCCGGTCGACGCGGGGGAGACGAACGTCGCCCAGGGGTTCTGCCGGACGAGGCGCTTGACCTCCTCGGGGTCGGTCATGAGGTAGCGCGGCGTGTGGCGCATGACCGGGTCTCCTCTCTTGTCGGCGCGGGTTGCGGCGTCGCCGACCGCGATCATCAGATCACGGGATCACGGCGTCGCAGACCGGGATCGACAGGTCTCCGCGGCAGTTCTCCGGGCACGCCGCGATCACCTTCGCGATGGCCTCCTGGATCGCCTTCGTGCGCTCCGCAAGCTCGAGGGCGAGCGACGCCGCCGAGCGGCTGAACGCGAGGTAGGCGATCCAGGCGATGACGTAGACCAGGATCAGCGCCCAGAGCAGGACGGCGAGCCAGCCGAGGCCCAGGAAGAACAGCACGATCGCCAGGACGATGATCACCAGGACGTACCAGAGCGAGACGGTGACGATCGGCTTGAGGAACCGCAGGATGGCGACGATCGTCTTGAGGCCGTGGCACGTCCGGTCGAACTCGGTCCGGGCGGTCGCCAGCTCGGCCTTCGCGTTCAGGCACGCCGGGGTGTTGCACGGGTTGACCGGGGGAGGCGGAGGGCCCCCGCCGTCGGTGGGGATGACCATCGTGTCTCACTCGCCCTCTCGGTCGTCATGGCGGACACCGTCGGCTCATCCTCCCGCTGCGCCGTACTGCTCGTCCGTGACCTCCTCGGCCCACTCGGTGTCCGGGCCCGCGGTGCCGTCGCCGATCTCCCACATGGCCAGGTGCGTCATGAAGCGGTCCGGCGCGGCGCCGTGCCAGTGCCACTCGCCCGGCGGCGTCCAGACGGTCTGCCCGGGCCGCAGCTCGACCACGGTGCCGTCGCGGGTGCCGACGCGCGCGGTGCCCTCGGTGACGTGCAGGGTCTGCCCGTTGACGTGCCGGTGCCAGAACGTGTGCGCGCCCGGCGCGAACCGCACGGCGTTGGCGCGCAGGCGGGCGGGCGCCGGGGGTGCGGCCAGGACGTCGAACCAGACGTCGCCGGTGAACCACTGCGCGGGGCCCTTCTGCGTGGGCGGCAGCGGGGTGATCTCCATGGACAGCTCCTTGTCTCGGGTCTGCGTCGGTGGTGCCTCGCCAGGTCCGGCGATCAGCCCTCCGTCGGGAAGTCGGTCGACGCGGCGAGGTCCCGCTGCGCCTCGAGCTGCGCGACGCGCGCGCGCAGGGTGGCGAGGGTGGCGTCGAGCGCCACCGAGCCGAGCACCATGCGCAGGGGCGCGGGCTCGACGTCGACCGACTCGATGATGCGCTCCGCCATCCGGACCGGGTCGCCCGGGGCGAGCCCGTTGGCCGGGTCGAGCATCGCGAGGAACGCGTGGGCGGGGTTGCCGTCGTAGGTCGGGGTGAGGGTGGCCACCTGCGCCGAGCCGTAGCGGAACTCGGTGCGGGCGCCGCCGGGCTCGACGATCGTCACGCCGATGCCGAAGGGGGCGACCTCCTGCGCGACCGACTCGGCGAAGCCCTCGATGCCCCACTTGGTGGCGTGGTAGAGCGAGTTGCCCGCGAACGCCACCTGGCCGCCGTACGTGGAGATCTGGATGATCCGTCCGCCGCCCTGGGCACGCAGGTGGGGGAGCGCGGACCGGACGAGCGAGATGGACCCGGTGAGGTTGGTCGCGATGATGTGGTCGACCTGCGCGTCGGTGAGCTCCTCGGCGGCGCCGAACAACCCGTAGCCGGCGTTCGAGATGACGACGTCGATGCGGCCGAGGTCGGCGAAGGCCCGGTCGACGACCGCACGGACCGCTCTCGTGTCGGTGACGTCCAGGATCTCGGCACGGAACGTGTCCGGGTGTGCCGCGACCAGGTCGGCGACCTTGTCGGTGTCCCGGACGGTGCCGACGACGCGGTCGCCGGCCTCGAGGAGCTGGGTGGTCAGCTCGCGGCCGAAGCCCGAGCTGACGCCGGTGATGAGCCAGGTGCGCACGAGGACCTCCCGGTCAGAGTGTGATCTCGTCGACGGCCCGCAGCGCGTTGAGCGTGCGCGGGTAGCCCTGCGGGCCAGCCTGATCTCTGGCACACCGGGGGAGTCGCTCGGGGACCTCCTCGACCCGGACGTCGCCGGCACCGTACAGGGACGTTGCTCGCATGCTGTCGTGCCTCTCGATCGAGCCGGGCGCGGTTCCGCTCCGGTCTGCGACCCAGCCAACAGGCGATCCCCACGACGGGGGAGTCCCGGCCGTTCCAGGTACCGGCAGAACCCCCTTGCGGATGCCGCACTCAGGCGTTTCTCAGTGCCGGTCGCGCACGGTGGGGTGCACCCGCCGTCCCGACCTGCCCTGGAGCCGCTCCTCATGCCCTACGTCCGCCGCTGGCCCGTCCTCTCGGTCGTCCTCGGGGTGGCGGCGCTGCTGCTCGGCCTCGTCGCGGCCGACACCACGCTGCTGCAGCCGCACGGGCTCGCCCTCGACGTCGAGATCGCGACCGATGTGCGGTCGGCCCTCCTCACGCCGGTCATGCTCGGCATCAGCTTCCTGGCCTCTCCGGTCGTCGCGTGCGTCGCGCTGGTGCTCTGGCCGGGCTGGCTCGTGTGGCGTCGCCGACCGTTGGCGGCCGCCGCCACGTTCCTCGTGGTGGTGGTCGGCTGGCTCGCAGCTTTCGGCGTGAAGCTGCTGGTCGCACGCCCGCGCCCCCCGATCGACGTGGTCCACTCCCTCGCGCCCGAGACCGGTTCGGACAGCTACCCGAGCGGCCACGTGGCGTTCGCGTTCTCCATCGCGGTCGCGGCCTGGTTCCTCGCCCGCGGCACGAGGTGGTCGCGCCCGGTCGCCGTCCTCGGTGCGGGCTTCGTCGCGCTCGTCGCGTTCTCGCGCCTCTATCTAGGGGTGCACTACCTGGGCGACGTCGTCGGCTCCGTCCTCGTCTCCGGCGCGGCGATCGTGCTGCTGACGGGTCTGTGGCACCGGTTCGTCGAGCCCGCGCTGCTGGCGCGCGCGTGGGTCGCCGGACGCGAGCCCGAGGCGGCTGGACGGGGAGCGCTGGGCCGAGGAACGTCGGCCTAGTGGCGAAGGTCCTGGTGGTCGAGGACGACGAGGGGGTGGGTGCCCCGCTGCGCCGCGCCCTGCAGGCCAACGGGCACGAGGTGACCTGGCTGCGCACGGGGGTCTCGGCGGTGGTCGAGGCACGGACCATGCAGCCCGACGTCGTCCTGCTCGATCTCGGCCTGCCGGACGTGGACGGCGTCGAGGTCTGCCGCGCGGTCCGCCTCTCCTGCGAGCCGGCCGTCATCGTCATCCTCACGGCGCGGGGCGAGGAGATGGACGTCGTGGTCGGGCTCGAGGCGGGCGCCGACGACTACCTGGTCAAGCCGGTCGGGCTCACGGAGCTGCTGGCGCGGGTCCGGGCGCACGTGCGCCGGATGCCCGCCGTCGACGGTCCGACGTCGTCACCGAGCCGCGTCGTCGGGGCGCTGGTGGTGGACGTGGGTGCGCGCCGGGTGCACCTCGGCGATGTCGAGGTGCGGCTGCGGCCGAAGGAGTTCGACCTGGTCGCCCGCCTCGCCGCGGAACCCGGCGTCGTCGTCACCCGCGAGCGGCTCATCTCCGACGTGTGGGACGAGAACTGGTTCGGCTCGACCAAGACGCTGGACGTGCACGTCGCCGCGGTGCGTCGCAAGCTCGCCGACGCGGCGGGTGCCGCACGCGACGACGCGCCGGCCATCACGACGGTGCGCGGCCGGGGCTACCGCATCGACCCCGTGCCCGCGTCGCCCTGACGGGCATCACGTCGCACGCAGGTCCGCTGCGCTCGCTCGGGCGGTGACGCGCGACGCGAACCACACGCAGGCCCCGGCGATGGCGGCGACCACCACGGTCACCGTGAGACCGAGGTAGGCCCACGGGACCGCCAGCGCGTCCGGCGGGGGGTCGAAGACACCGTTCAGGACCTGCACGAGCATCCGGGACAGCGCCCATCCCACGATCGCGCCCATGAGGACGCCCACGACGGTGACGACTCCGGCCTCGGCCAGGACGAACGCGCGCAGCTGTCGGCGCGAGGCGCCGAGCGCCGACGCGAGCGCGAAGGTCCGGCGCCGCTCGGTCAGGGCGAGCACCAGCACGAGGCCGCCGGCGGCCGCGGCCAGGACGACCGCGAAGGTCAGCTCCACCCTGGTCAGCCCGCCGAGGTCGACGGCGGTCAGGCTCGAGCCGATCACGGCCCGGGTCGATCCCAGGTCGCTGACCTGGGCCCCGGTCCCCAACACGTGACGGACGCGGTCGCCGACCGCTCGCTGGTGAGCCCCGCCGGTGTCCAGCAGGAACATGTGGACGGCGTCGCTCCCGGTCTGTCGGGCGACGTAGTCCGCGTTCGCGACGAGGAAGCTGTCGCGCGGAGCCGTCGGGAACTCCAGGGCCACGCCGGCGTAGTGGAACGGCACGGTGACCAGGTCACCGGTGCGGGCGTCCACCAGGCGCAGCCGGACCAGGTCGCCGGGGTGCAGCTGGAAGTCGGTGACCGTCTCCGCGCTCACCAGCAGGTTGTCGGGTCGTGCCGCGAGGGCGCCCATGAGGTCGCGCGCCGACCCGCCGCGGAACCACGTGTCCTGCAGGTGGACGGCGTCGGCGACGGTGCGCGGTCGGACGCCGTACAGGTCCTGCAGGTCGGAGCCGACGTAGGCGTACCGGTGCTGCAGCGGCTCGGCGGCGCGCACGCCCGCAACGGCTGCGAGCCGGGCAGCCTCTGCGGGACCGGCGACCGTGCCGGGGGGCTCGGTCACGGTGACGTCGGCGCCGTTGGTGAGCTGCGCATCCACCTCAGCCTGCTGGCGGTACGTGGCGTTGAACGTGGCGGTCGACGCGGCGAACGACAGGGCGAGGGTGAGCAGCACGACCGCGTGGGCGACCGGCCGGCGCTGGCGGACCAGCGTCGCGGCGACGGTCCCGGCGAGCGGGCCGGCGACGGGCCGCAGGGCGCGGACGAGCACCGGCCGGCCCCGCGTCAGCAGCAGGTCCACCAGGCGCCAGGTGAGCAGCGCCGCGCCGGCCCAGAGCAGCGCCGGCCCCGCGAACACCCAGTAGCTCACCGACAGCTGGGGGACGCCCTCGGGTGCGAGCACGAGCGCGTACCCGGCCGAGCGCGTGAGCCACAGGATTGAGCCGGCACCCGCGAGGAGCAGTCCGTCGAGCCACCAGCGCATCCAGCGGGGCTGCGCGGCGCGTCCGGTGACGGCGCGGCCCGCCGCCACGGTCTGGCTCCTGGCGCCCCGGCGGGCCGGGACCAGGACGGTCAGCGCCGCGACCACGAGCCCGACCAGGACGGCCAGCGCCGTCCACGCCCACGCCGCTCGGCCGCCGCCGAAGCCCCAGGAGCCGAAGCCCAGGCGCCCGACGAGGAGGCTGGCGACCAGGCCGAGCGCGCCGCCGGCGACACCGACGAGGGCCGCCTCGACGGCGGCCAGCCGGGTGAGGTCCGCGAGGGAGGCGCCGCGGGTGCGCAGGAGGGCCTGCTCGAGCGACCGGCGCGTCGCACCCGTCCCGGTGATCATCGAGGTGAGCAGCCCGGCCAGCACCGCGCCCGGCAGCCCGAGGAAGAGGAACAGCGCCTGGGCGTAGAGGGCGTCCTGGCGCGCGGCGTCGAGCGTCGCACCCAGGTTGTCGCCCACCTGCCCCGCTCCCGCGAGCGTGACGTCCATGTGGTGCGCGGCGCCGGTCGCGGCCGCGTAGGCCGCCGCGGGGTCGGCCGGGAGGGTGTGCGACCGCTGCACGTGGACCTGGGCGCCGAGCTGCTCGGGATGGACGGCGGCGACCGGCGCCATGACGTCGGCGAACACGGCGCTGGGCAGCAGGATCACGTTGTCGGGTGGCGCGGTGGCGCCGCTGCCCGGCGGCGCGCCCACGGTCTGGAACAGCGAGTCCGCGAGCGGCAGCTCGACCACGCCCGAGACCCGGACGCTCGCAGGGTCGAGCCCCGCGCGGGCGATCAGCACCGTGTCCCCGGGCCCCGCGTGGAGGTTCGCGGCCGTCTGCTGGGCGAGCAGCGCGCCGGTGGCGTCGCCGGTCAGGAGCCGGATCTCGGCGGGGAACCGGGTGGCGTAGTCGGCGCCGAGGCCGAGCACCTTGCCCGGCCCGGTGGACTGCGTGGTGCCGCCGGCCGTGGTGGTCAGGCCCGGAGTGGACGCGAAGGTCACGACGGACGTCGCGCGCGTGCCCGGCTCGGCCTGCACGGCCGCGTCGACCGCCGCCGGGCTGACGTCGGCGGCTACCTGCACCTGCCAGTCGACGCCGACGCCACCCGCTGCTCGGGCCGTCATCGTGGCCTTGGAGGCGGCGAGGAAGCTGCCCAGGCAGGCGAGGAGCGCCACCGCGACGCCGACACCGGCTGCCGCGGCGAGGATCGAGCCCGGCCGGTGGCGCAGCAGGCCGCGCAACCAGACGACCGTCATGCGAGCACCCCGTCGTGCACGGCCAGCCGGCCGTCCCGCATGGTCCACCGCGCGTCGAAGCGTGCCGCGACGGCCGGGTCGTGCGTGGTGAGGACGACGGCCGCGCCGATCTCGGCGGCGGCGGCGTCGAGCACGTCGAGGACGTGGGTGGCCGTGGGGTGGTCGAGCTGCCCGGTCGGCTCGTCGGCGAGCACCAGGCTCGGGCGCATGGCGACGACGCGCGCGATGGCCACGCGTTGCGACTGGCCCCCGGAGAGCTCCTCGGGCAGCTGGGCGGCGAGGTCGGAGACGCCCACCAGCTCCATCGCTGCGTCGGCGCGGAGTGCGGCCTCGCGCTCGTCGACGCCCGCCAGGACCAGGGGGAGCGCCACGTTCTCGCGCACGTCGAGCGGGGGCAGGAGGCTCGGACCCTGCAGGACGAGCCCGAGCCGGCCTGCCGCCGGGCGCCCGCCGTCCGGATGCATCGTCAGGCCCGGCCAGGACACCGTGCCGGCCGTGGGCCGCTCGATGCCGGCCATCAGGTGCAGCAGGGTCGACTTGCCCGAGCCGGACGGGCCGAGCAGGGCGACCCGTTGCCCGGCCCGGACGGTGAGGCTGGCCGCGTGCACGGCGACGACCGCGGTCCTGCCGGTGCCGAAGGTGCGGGCGACCTCGGTGCAGACGACGGCGATCACGCGGCCACCCGCCCGTCCGCGAGCGGGACGACCCGGTCGGCGATCGCCGCCACGCTCGGGCTGTGGCTGACGACGACGACGGCGCTGCCGGAGCGGGCCAGCTCGCGCAGGAGGTGCAGGACGAGGGCCTCCGAGTCCGAGTCGAGCTCACCCGTCGGTTCGTCGGCCAGCAGGATGGACGGCGAGCTCGCGAGCGCGACGGCCAGCCCGGCGCGGGCGGCCTCGCCGCCGGACAGCTCGTGGGGGAGCGCGGTCGCCCGGTGGTCGATCCCGAGGGACTCCAGCAGGGCCTCCACCGGGCGGGGCTCGCCCGGCCCGAGCGTCTGGACGAGGCGGACGTTGTCGCGCACGCTCAGGTGCGCCACCAGGTTGGACGACTGCCACAGCATGCCGACGTGCCGGGCGCGGAGACGAGCGCGGTCGGTCTCGGCCCGGTGGCTGATCCGGCGGCCGTGCAGGAGCACGTCGCCGCCCGTGGGCTCCTCGAGACCGGCGAGGCAGGCGAGCAGCGTCGACTTGCCCGAACCCGACGGGCCGGTCACCGCGACGAGCTCCCCGCCGTCGACCGTGAGGCTGACGCCCCGCAGCGCGCGGGTCTCCTCGTCGGCGGCCCGGTAGAACTTGTAGAGGTCGTGCGCCGCCAGGGCCGGCGCGCTCATGCGGACCACGTCAGCGAGTCGCTGACGATCTTCCACGGGTCGACGTTGTCCGCGCCGACCGGACCGGACAGCGTGAGCACGACGAGCCGTCCGGCGTGCCAGAACTCGTATCGCTCGAACGCGTCGTGCACGACCTTGCCGGTCACGGGGTCCGCGGCGGCGTCCCCCTCGTACGTCGCCAGGATCCCCGCCCCGGCGGAGCGGGTGACGTCCGTGACCGTGCCCGCCACGTAGCCCGGGGTCGACGACGAGATCGCGGGCAGCTCGGCCGTCATGGACGCGGAGGTCGGGGGTGTCGGGGTGCTCGACGACTCGATGCGGATCGCGTTGAGCTTGTCGGTGAACGTGACGGCTCCGCCGGCGTCCGCCGAGGCCCAGCCCTCGGGCACCTTGAGGCTGAACGCCCCGGACGGGTCGGCGTAGACGATGAACACCTGGTTGTCGGGGATGTCACCCGCGGGGTTGACCTCGGGTGCGCCCGGCGTCACGGACTGCCCGGCGGCCGGCGACCCGGACGACGGCGCGCTGCATGCTCCCAGGGCGACCACGCCGACGACGGCGAGGGAGACGAGTCTGCGGACGGTGAGGTGCATCGGGGCTCCCGGGGTCGAGGTCGTGCGTCGACGCTAGGAGCGGCCCGACCAGCGCCGGGTGTGCGCTGGGCAAGCGGGAGGTTAACGATCTCGGGCGGACCGCCGGCCGCGGGTCGGCACGGCTCGGTCCGGAGCTATCGTCGGTCGCCAGCGCCGACGTCTGCGGGAGGAGAGCCGTGCAGCACCGGATCGTCCGGCTCGCCCTCGTGGTGACCGCGGTCGCGCTCGTGGTGCTCGGCCTGCCGCTCGCGATCGCGGCGGGTGGACTGCTGCGGGCCGACGAGGTGGCTCGGCTGGAACGCACGGCGCTCCTCGGTGCCGGCCAGGTCAACAGCGCCCTGGGTCGCGGCGACGCTCTGGAGCTCCCGCGGGTCCCGGCGGGCGTGCAGCTCGGGGTCTACGACGCGGACGGTGCCCGGGTGGCGGGTGCGGGCCCGGCACGGGCCGATGCGGCGACCACCGCCGCGCTCGCCGGGCACACGACCGACGACGTGGTCGGCGGCCGGACGGTCGTGGCCGTGCCCGTCCGGGACGCCGAACAGGTCATCGGGGCCAGCCGCGCGGCCGGAGCACCCGGGGCGGTGGCCCGGCGCACGGCCCTCGCGGTCGGCGCGATCCTCGCGGTCGCCGCCCTCGCGCTCGTTGTCGCGTGGCTCGTCGCCCGGCGTGCGGCCCGGCGCCTCAGCGGTCCCGTCGGCGCGCTGGCGGCCGTCGCCAAGGCCCACGCCGACGGCGACCTGCGGAGCCGGGCAGAGCTGTCGGGCATCGCCGAGCTGGACGAGGTCGCGCTCGGCATGAACGCCTCGGCGGCGGCGGTCGCCGAGGCGCTCACCCGCGAGCGTGCGTTCGCCGACGAGGCCTCGCACCAGCTCCGCACGCCGCTGACCCGGGTGCGGTGGGGTCTCGAGGAGGCGATCGACGGCGACCCGGAGCAGCTGCGCAGCGCGGCCGCGGCGGCCGTCCGGGACATCGCCGACCTGGACCACAGCGTGCGCGACCTGCTCGACCTGACTCGTTCTGCTCCCGCCGCGGGGTCCACGGACATGACCGACGAGCTCCGTGGCACCGCCGAACGCTGGACCGGGCCTTTGGCCGCCCGAGGGCGCCGGCTCCTGCTGGAGATCGACCACGACCGGTCCTGGCGGATCGCCATGCCCGTCGAGGCCGTCCGGCACGTGCTGCAGGTGCTCGTGGAGAACGCCGAGCAGCACGGTTCGGGTGCCGTGACGGTGCGCCTGCGGGACGCGATCGGCGGCGAGTCGGACGACGTCGTGGCGGTGGACGTGCTCGACGAGGGCGAGTTCGTCGGAAGCTGGCCGGTGCCGGGTCCGCCCGAACCGGGGCAGCCGCACGGGATCGGCCTCCTGATGGCGCAGCGGCTGGCCGCGCAGGCGCGAGGCCGCGTGGTGCTCTCCGCCCGGCGCCCCACCACCGTGACCCTGTTCGCACCGCGCGCGACAGACGCACGCTGAGGAGTCTCAGGGCGACGGGCGCGCCGGGAGGATCCAGCTCGCGACGAAGGCGGCCAGGCCGGTCGCGGCGAGGCCGGCGAGCCAGCCCGCGGCGACGAGCAGGGTCAGCTGCGTCACGCGCTGCTCGACCAGCCGCAGCGAGCGGGTGGCGACGACCGTGCCGGAGCCGTCCGGCGTCGACCACGCGGTGATGACGGCGGCCATCCGGACCCCGGGGCGCGGCTGCCAGGTGACCACGTTCTGGTGGTCCGCGGCCGCGTCGAGCGCGCCCTGCGGCGGCCGGGCGGGCTGCCCGTCGAGCCGCCCGCTGGAGGCCAGGACGGTGCCGTCCGCGTCGACCACGGTGACGGCGACCGCCAGGCTCGTGGCCAGGTCGACCGTCGGACCGCGGGTCACCGACGCGGGCGGGTCGCCGGCGGCAAGGCGGGCGGCCGCGTCGCTCGAGACCTGGACCTGGGGGTCGTTCGCCGACGACCGCAGCAGGTTCTGGCCGATGCCGTAGCCGAGCGCCGCGGCGACCGTGACCGCGGCCGCCGCCGGGAGCCAGAGCGCGAGCGTCCAGAGGAGCACGTGCGCGGCCGTGCGGGTCCGCCCGCGGCTCGCGGACCCGGTTCGTGCGACGTCCACGCCGACCATGAGGTCACCGTAGGCACGCGCGGGCCGTCGAGCGCCGATGTGCACCGAGTCTTCACGCGCCGGGCGGCCCGACCGGCGGAGCTCAGCCCAGCAGCGCGCTCATCCGTCGGGCGACCAGCTCTGTCGCCCGCCGCGGCGCCAGGCGCGACAGCCGGTCGAGCAGGCGGGCGTCGCCGCCGATCCGCACCCGGAACCGGCCGGTGCGCACGGCGTCGACGATCTGTGCGGCGGCGTCGGCGGGCTTGGTCAGCTTCGCCTCCATCCCGGAGGTGTCGCTCTGCTGGCCGGGGATGGCCGAGCCGGAGTTCTCCGCGATCGCGGTGGCCACCCCGCCGGGGAACACGACCGTGACGGCGACGGGCGTGCCGTGCAGCTCGGCGTAGAGCCCCTCGGTGAACAGCTTCACCGCGGCCTTGGAGGCGCCGTACGCCGACTGGCCGGGCACGGGCACGAGCGCGCCCATGCTCGACACGTTGACGAGCGAGGCCGCGGGCCGGCTGCGCAGCGCGGGCAGGAACGCCCTCGTCGTGTGGACGACGCCCCAGAAGTTGACCGCCATGACCTTCTCGATCTCGGCGTGGCTCAGGTCGGCGACCTTGGCGAACTTCTGGATGATGCCGGCGACGTTGATCAGCCCGTCCACGTGCCCGTGGGCGGCGAGCACGTCCTCGGCCAGCGCGGACACCGCCGCCTCGTCGCTGACGTCCGCGGTGTGCAGGGTGAGGCGGTCGGGCGCGCCGGCGAGGCGGGCGGTCTCGGTGAGCGCGGGCTCGCGCAGGTCGACCGCGGCGACGTGCGCGCCGTCCCGCAGGAGCGCGAGGACGGTCTCGCGGCCGATGCCGTTGCCGCCGCCGGTGACGACGAAGACGTGATCACGGATCTGCATGGTGCGCCTCAGCCCTTGGCCATGTGCCGCGCGGCGCGCAGCCCGAACACCGCGGCGGGACCGATCGTGGAACCCGGGCCCGGGTAGGTGCGGCCCATCACCGACGCGGAGCTGTTCCCGGCCGAGTACAGGCCGGGCACGACCGTGCCGTCCTCGCGCAGCGCGCGTCCGTCCGGGTCGGTCACGACGCCGCCCTTGGTGCCGAGGTCGCCGAGCACCACGCGGTACGCGACGAACGGACCCTTCTCGATCGGGCCGAGGTTCGGGTTCGGGTGCACGGTCGGGTCGCCGTAGTAGCGGTCGTACGCGGAGTTGCCGCGGCCGTGGTCGCCGTCGACGCCGGACCGGGCGAAGCCGTTGAACCGCGCGACCGTGGCGCGCAGGCGCGCGGGCTCGACCTCGATGGCGCGCGAGAGCTCGTCCAGCGTGCGCGCCCTGACCTCGATGCCCGCCGCGCGCATCGCCTTGACCGCCCTCGGGTCCATGGCGAACGTGCGGAAGTAGCGACGGACGTGGCGGGCCTCGAGGATCAGCCAGTACGGGCCCGCGCCGCCGTCCTGCGCGAGCATGTGGTGACCGAGGTCGACGTAGGACTCCGACTCGTTGGCGAAGCGGTCACCGCGGGCGTCGACCATGATCGAGTACGGCATCGAGCGCTCGCCGACGATGAACATGGGGCCACCGCCGGGCGGGGCGGCGATCGACGCACCCCACCAGGCCTCGTCCATGAGCTCCACGGCGACCCCGAGCTCCTGCGCGGCGGCGATCGGGACACCGAGGTTGCCGGGGTTGCCCGAGGGTGCGCCGTCGATGCCGTGGTACTTCTGCCGCCAGTCCTTGTTGCCCTCGAACCCGCCGCCGGCGAGCATGACGCCGCGCGTCGCGCGGACGGTCATCGGCTGCCCGTCGCGCCGGACCCGGATCCCGACCACGCGGCCGTCATCGACGAGCAGCTCCTCGAGCGGCGAGCTGAGCCAGAGCGGGACGCCCTTGCGGACGACGACGGCGTGGCAGAACGCGGTCGCCCAGGCGTTGCCGATGCCGACCAGCCGCCGGCCCGTGACGACGCCGCCGAGGACGCGGGAGACGACCTGGACGCCGCGCACCATCCCCGACGGGGTCGACCAGGAGCGGCCCAGCAGCCAGACGTCGTTCGTCATCGCCGGCAGCGGGAGGGCGTTTCGCAGGGTGTCCCACCACGGGCCGAGGATCTTCGAGCTGAGCGGCTTGACCTCGATCGAGCGGCCGATCTTCCCGCCCGGCAGCTCGGGGTAGTAGTCGGGGTAGTCGGTGGCGCGGGCGAACGTCACGCCGAACTTCTCCGCGGTGAGCACGAAGTCGTCGACGCCGTCGACGAACGCCTCCTTGCGGGCGCGTGTCGACGCGAGGCCCACGTCGTCGCCGATCGAGGCCTCCATGTAGGTGAGCGCCTCGGCGCGGGAGTCGCCGACCCCGGCGCGGGTCATCAGGGGGTTGTTCGGCAGCCACATGCCGCCGCCCGACATCGCGGTGGACCCGCCCCACTTGTCGGTCGACTCGACCATGAGGACCGACAGACCCTCGTCGACCGCACCCATGGCGGTGGCGAATCCCGCCGCGCCGGTGCCGACGACGACCACGTCGTAGGTGTTCTCCTGGGGAACCTTCGGTGCCATCGCGCAGTCCTCTCGACTACCGGACAACACTGTCCGGTTCTACGATGCAGCATGCCTCCCGCCGCCCGACGCGTCAACCGTGGTCCCTCCGCCGCGCCGCAGAACCGCGCCGCCATCCTCGACGCGGCCCGTCGGCTGTTCGCCGATCGCGGCTTCCTCGTCCCGCTGAGCGCGATCGCCACCGAGGCCGGGGTGGGTCAGGGCGTGCTCTACAGGCACTTCCCGACGCGGCTCGACCTCGCGTTCGCCGTGTTCGAGGACAACTTCGTCGAGCTGGAGGCGGCCGCCGCGGGGGGCGGTCCCGACGCGTTCGGCGCCCTCTGGGCGGTCCTGCTCGAGCAGACCGTGCGGGAGGCGGCCTTCGTCGAGATGGTGGTCGAGGCGCGCAGCTCGGCGCCGGCCTACGACGGCGACGACCGGCTGCGCGAGCTGATCGCGCGCACGCTCCCCGACGCCGTCTCGGCGGGACGGGTCCCGGCCGGCGTCGAGGTCGACGACGTCCTGCTCGCGTGGCGGATGGTCTTCGGGATCGTCGTCACCGCACCCACCCCGGACGCCGCCCGGGCGCACGTCGCGCGCGCGATGGCGCTCCTCGACCCGCGGCGCTGACCCCGGACCGGCGCCGGCTCCCGCCGCGGGTGAACCCGTCGACACGCCGTCTCGTGTCAACTCGTGTCGGGCCCGTCGTGGGCTCGCGGAGGAAGGGTTGACGATGAAGACGATCCTGAGGCGCACAGCAGTGGCGGCGGCGGTCGTGCTGACCGTCGGGTTGATCGGGGCTCCCGCGGCCTTCGCCCACGGCGAGCACGAGCACGGCGGCGGCGGTGGTCGCACGATCCTGAGCGCGGAGGTGGCCGGCAGCCTGACCACCGACCAGAAGCTCTTCGGGACGGTGGCGCCCGGCGGCGCCGACTGGGTGATCGACAACGGCGAGGCCAGGCTGCGCCGCGACGGCCGGGTCGACGTCCGGGTCGAGGGCCTGGTCCTGACGTCCACCGGCGCGAACCCCGTCATGCAGCTCTCGGCCAGCGTCGCGTGCAACGGCGCGGTGGTCGCGACCACGGCCGTCGTCCCGTTCTCGGCCACGGGTGACGCCAAGATCCACGCCACGGTCACCCTGCCGCAGCGGTGCATCGCCCCGGTGGTGCTGCTCAACCCCCGCGGCAACCCGGCGGTCTTCATCGGCGTGACCGGCACGGAGGGCTGAGGCCTGCCCGGTCCGCGGCGGCGTCACACACCGTCCGCGGACCGGGTTGCTCGGCCGGCTCGGGTCACCCGAACGAGGTTCAAGGTGCCGGAGGCGGGTGTCGACACCAGAGGATGGCCTCTGGTCCGACGCAGAACTACGACGACCCGAGCCTCGGGGTCTGGAAGGGCCGACCGGTCGTGGCGGCGACTGCCCGGGCGCTCCTGGTCGTCGGACCCGTCGCGCTCTCGGTCGGGCTCGGGCTGGCGGCCGTGCGCTGGTTCCCGCCCCACCGCCTCGGCGTCGACCCGTGGCTGTGGCTGCTGGTCGAGGTCTCCTGCGCGACGCTCGTCCTGATCGCCGCGACGCGCCTGGCGCGCCGGCTGACGCCGCTGGCCACGCTGCTGCGCCTCACGCTCTACTTCCCCGACCGTGCCCCGTCGCGGCTCGCCGTCGCGATGCGGCACTACTCCCCGCACGCGTTGCACGCGGACCGTCGAGGGGTGCACCCGCAGGACGACCACGCCGACCGCATCCTCGGTCTGGTCGCGGCGATCAGCGAGCACGACCAGCTCACCCGCGGGCACAGCGAGCGCGTCCAGGCCTACTCCGCACTGATCGGCAAGGAGCTCGGCCTCTCCGAGCGCGAGGCCGCCAGGCTCAGCTGGGCGGCCCTGCTGCACGACGTCGGCAAGCTGCGGGTCCCCGCCGACGTGCTGAGCAAGTCGGGCCGGCCCACGACGAGCGAGTGGACGATCCTGGCGGGCCACCCCGAGGCAGGCATGGAGATCGCGCAGCCGCTGCGCGACTGGCTCGGTCCCTGGCTGGAGGTCATCGGTCAGCACCACGAGCGCTGGGACGGCGGCGGATACCCCGCGGGACTGGCCGGCACGGCGATCAGCGAGGGGGCGCGCATCGTCGCGGTCGCCGACGCGTACGACGCGATCACCTCGGTCCGGTCGTACAAGCGGGCGTTGTCCGCGTCCGCCGCGCGCGCCGAGCTGGCGCGGTGCGCCGGCGAGCAGTTCGACCCGCAGGTGGTCAGGGCGTTCCTCGCCATCGGGCTGGGGCGCCTGCGCCGGGTCGCCGGACCGCTGAGCGTCCTGTCGGCCCTCCCGAGCCTGCCCTCCTTCGCCTCCGACCTGCCGTCCGTCGTGCAGCGGTTCAGCACGGTCGGCGCGCTCCAGGGTGCGGGGACGATCGGCCTGGTGCTCTCGGTGTCGACGGCCGCGGCAGGTGGTGCGCTGGCGAGCGGTCCGCTCCCGGCCGACGCGCCCGCGTCGGTGTCGAGCGGGACGTCCGTCGTCGGGACGACCCACCCGGACGAGGACGGCGACGATCCAGCGCCCGCGGCGGTGGTCGACCCCGTGGTCGCGCCGACGACCTCCGGGGCTGGCGCCGACGAGCCGCGGTCGGACCCGACGCCGGCGTCGCCGTCGCCCGCGCCGTCGCTCCTGGCGCCCACCCCGTCCGTGGCGCCCGAGGTCCTGCCGTCCGTCGCGGCGACGTCGCCCATCCCGGACGTCGCGGAGACCGACGACACGAGCGGGAAGGACGAGGGGAGCGGCAAGGAGGACGGCGGCAGCGGGAAGGGCTCGTCGGGGAAGGGCACCTCTGGGAAGGGCACGTCGGGCAAGGGCTAGCGCCCTGCCGTGGACCCGTGACGCCCTCAGTGGTGGCGCAGCGCGTCGACCAGCTCGGCCTTGCTCATCGACGAGCGACCCTCGATGTCGAGTTCGCTCGCGCGCTTCCTGAGCTGCGCGAGGGTCCAGTCGTCGTACGAGCCGGACCGTCCGCCCGTCGACGCGACCGCGCGCCTGCTGGAGCCTGCGCTCGCGTTGGCGATCCGCGCCGATTTCTCCTTGCTGTTGCCCTCGTCGCGGAGGGCCTCGTAGACCTTCTTGTCCTTCACGCTCGGACCAGGATCGCGACCGGGCATCGGGCACCTCCCTCGTGCGGCCACACCCGTCCGGCGTCGTCTCCACTGTGGATCGGGCGGCCGCGGGTCTGCACGCCGTACCAGCCGCCCGCAGCGGGGGCTCGGGTGCCGTCAGCGGTACTCGGGGTTCTCGAAGTCGAAGCGGTTCCCGGCGTCCCACGCCGAGCGCTGGTTACCGTAGCCGGGGATGCCGCCGGCGTCCCGGAGGAGCCTGGCCAGGTGCATGAGGTTCCACGTCATGAACGTGGTGTTGCGGTTGGTGAAGTCGTTCTCGGGGCCGCCGCTGCCGGGGTCGAGGTAGGACGGGCCGGGGCCGGCCTCGCCGATCCAGCCGGCGTCGGCGTTCGGCGGGATGGTGTACCCGACGTGCTGCAGCGAGTAGAGGACGTTCTGGGCGCAGTGCTTGATGCCGTCCTCGTTGCCGGTGATCAGGCAGCCCGCGACGCGTCCGTAGAAGAGGTACTGGCCCTTGTCGTTGAGCAGGCCCGAGAGCGAGTAGATCCGCTCGATCAGCCGCTTGGTGACGCTCGAGTTGTCGCCCAACCAGATCGGGCCCGCCACGACGAGGATGTCGCTGGCGAGGATCCCGGGGTAGAGGTCGGGCCACTCGTCGGTGGCCCAGCCGTGCTCCCGCATGTCGGGGTAGACGCCGGTGGCGACGTCGTGGTCCACCAGCCGCAGCTCGCGGACGTCGACCCCGTGCTTGCGCATGATGGCGGCGCTGGCGTCCACGAGCCCCTGGGTGTGGCTGAGCTCGGGGCTGCGCTTGAGGGTGCAGTTGACGAAGGTGGCCGTCAGTCCGCTGAAGTCGGGTGCGCCGGGCATGCGTGACTCCTCAGGGGGTGCGTGCTGCAGGAAGGGGTGTCACCACGGCGGCGGCGACGTCGGTGCAGACCGGGACATATCTCCACGCTATCGAGCGCACCGGCCGATCGCGCTCGCGCGTCGCCCTCAGATGAACAGCAGCTGCGCGCCCTCGGTCTTCTCGATGAAGTCGCTGGCGCTGATGATCCCCTCGACGTCCGGGTCGAGGTCGTCGAGGGTCAGGTGGTTCATGTCCGCCGACAGCCGGCACGCCCACAGGTGCCCGCCGGACGCGACGATCTGCTCGAGGAACTCGGGCACGTCGGGCACGTCCAGCTCGGCGATCGCCTTCTTCAGCCTCGACGTCGCCATCGCGGTCATCCCGGGAAGACCGCCCAGGCCCTGCGGCATGTGCGTGGCGGTGTTGCCGAGCATCGTGAACTTCAGGTCGTCCATCGTCGCCTTGGTGATGATGTCCAGGCCCCAGAAGGTGAAGAACAAGTGGGTCTGGACGCCCTCGCCGAGCGCGGCGTTCGCCAGGATGAGGCCCGGGTAGGCCATGTCGAGGTTGCCCTTGGAGCAGATGATCGCGAGCGTCCGACCGGAGGGCTCGTCGTCGCCGAACTGGGGGACGACGGCCGGTGCGGTCTCGGTGGTGGTCATGGCAGTGCCTCTCGTCGTCGCGCGGGTCAGACGCAGCCCACGGGCTTCGGCAGCCCGGCGACGTACGCCATCTTCTTGGCCGGCTTCTGCGGGAACAGCCGGAACAGGTCCTTCACGGAGACCCCGCTGCCGGACGAGGCGCGGCGCAGGGTCGCCGTCTCGCCCCGCTGCGCGTAGTCCTCGCGCAGGAACGCCAGCACCGCGCGGTGCTCGTCGGTCAGGGTGAGGCCGATCTGGGCCGCCAGGACCGTGGCGAGCTCGTCGTCCCACTCCGACGGCTCGGTGAGGAACCCCTGTGCGTCGACGTGGACCTGGTGGCCGTCGAGGGTCGTGACTGGCATGGCGTGTCCCTTCCTAGGACGTGGTGGCGGGATCCTTCTTGCCGGCCATCGACATGGTCGGCGAGAGGGGCATCGGACGGCCGGGTAGCAGGACGTTCCAGTAGACCCAGCGGAACGCCAGCTTCCCGAGGTGGTTGGCCCGGGTCTCCTTCAGCAGGCTCATCGGCCCGACGTACGGCGCCGGGAACGTGCCGGGGAGCGGCTCGGTCTCATAGTTGAAGTCCAGGAGCAGGGCCTTGCGGTCGCCCGACTCGACGAAGCAGTTCGCGTGGCCGTCGAAGGAGTGCGTCATCGGGCGCCCGGCCGCCAGCTCGACCAGGTTGTCGACGAGCACGTCCACCGAGAAGTGCGCGACCGAGCCGGCCTTCGAGGTGGGGATGTCCGCGGCGTCGCCGACCGCGAAGATCCGCGGGTCGGCCGTGCTCTGCAGGGTGTGCCTGTCGACCCGGACGAAGCCGAGCTCGTCACCCAGGCCCGAGCGCGTGACGAACTCGGCGCCCATGTGCACCGGGACGGTGACGAGCAGGTCGAACGGCACCTCGCGTCCGTCGTACGAGACGAGCGTCCGGCCGTCCACGTGCTCGACCAGGAAGTCCGCCTCCACGGCGACGTCGCGGTCGACCAGCATCGACCCGAGACGTTCCGACGCGATCGGCTTGGTGAAGGCGCCGTCCAGGGGCGTGACGAAGGTCAGGCTGGTGGAGTCCCGCAGGCGGTGCCGGCGCAGCCAGTCGTCGGCCAGGAACGTGAACTCCAGCGGGGCCACGGGGCACTTGATGGGCAGGTCGGTCACGTGCACCACCAGCCGGCCACCCCGGAACCCGCGCAGCGCCTCCGCGAGGGCCTTCGCCCCGTCGAGCGTGTAGAAGTCGAAGATCGTGCGCCGCCACTCGTCGCCGAGCATCCCCGGTGTCTGGTCGGGGCGCAGGCACGAGCCCGACGCGATCACGAGGTAGTCGTAGGGGAGCAGGCGGCCGTCCAGCAGCAGCACCTCCCGGGCCGCCGCGTCGACGCGGTCGACGGCCTCGAGCACCAGCTCCACACCGTCGTGGACGAACGCGTGACGGGACCGCACCAGGCCGTCGGTCGGTCCGCCGAACGGCACGAACAGGAAGCCCAGCTGGTACGGGTGCTCGTCGTCGCGGTCGACCACCGTGATCGCCCACGTGTCGTCGAGCCGCCGGCGCAGCTCGTTCACCAGCATCGTGCCCGCGGTGCCAGCGCCCAGGACCACGATGTGCCTGGTCATCGCGGACTCCGCTCGAGGTGCCTGTCGCGTACCACGGCGCTCACTCCCTTGGGGGCGGGGGCGGCATCGCCGGGCGGCGGGCGCCCTCCACTCGCTCCCGGCCTTCGTCGCGGCAGGTCGGGCGCGTAGAGCAGAAGGTCCCGAGGTCGCGCCGGCGCCGAGTCGCGGGACTTCCGGCCCTGGGCGGGCGAGCCCGCGGCGCGGAGCCTGGTGGTGCGGGGGACACGGCCCGCAGGCGCGTGCCGGGAGCGGAGACCGGACATGGACGAGGAGCAGACGGTCCTCACGTTCCTGGGTGGCGCCGGGACCGTCACCGGCAGCGCGTTCCTGCTGGAGCACGCCGGCCACCGCCTGCTCGTCGACTGCGGCCTGTACCAGGGTGAGCGCCACTGGCGGCGCCTCAACTGGGAACCCTTCGCGGTGCCGCCCGAGGGGATCGACGCCGTCGTCGTCACGCACGCCCACCTGGACCACTGCGGGTACCTGCCCGTGCTGGTCCGGGGCGGGTTCCGCGGGCCGATCTGGCTCACCCGGTGGACCGCCGCGCTGGCAGCCATCGTGCTGCGCGACAGCGCGCACCTGAACGAGCGGGACGCGCAGTACGCCCGCGCCGGGGGGTACTCGCGGCACGACCCGCCGCTGCCGCTCTACACCGTGGAGGACGCGGACCGGGCGATCGACCGGTTCCGGTCGGTCGACTACGGCGAGCAGATCGTCGTCGGCGACGGCCTGCGCGCGGTGCTCTCGTCGGCCGGGCACGTGCTCGGCTCGGCGAGCGTCCTGGTCGACGCGGGCGGGTCGCGCGTGCTGTTCTCGGGGGATCTCGGACGGCCCACCCATCCCGTGCTCCCGTCCCGCGCCCTACCGCCCGACGCGGGCACGGTCGTCATGGAGTCCACCTACGGCGACCGGCGCCATCCCACCGTGGCGGTCGAGCACGCCGCCATGGCCGCGGCGATCCGCCGGACCGTCGCGCGCGGAGGATCCGTGCTCGTCGCGGCCTTCGCCATCGACCGCACGGCCCTGGTGCTGCAGGCGATCTCGACGATGATGCGCCAGGGAGCCATGCCCGAGGTGCCCGTCATGGTCGACAGCCCCATGGCCCTCGCCGCCCTGGACGTCTACCGCGAGGCGGCCGGCCTGGGCCAGCTGCGGGCCGGGATCGGCCCGGACCTGGTCGACCTGCCGACCCTGCGCCTCGCGCGCAGCCCCGGGGAGTCGATGGCGCTCAACCAGCCGCAGTCACCGTGCATCGTCGTCTCCGCGTCCGGGATGGCGTCCGGTGGCCGGGTGGTCCACCACCTGCGCGACTGGCTGCCGGACCGGCAGAACAGCGTCGTGCTCACCGGCTTCCAGGCGCCGGGAACCCGAGGTCGCGTCCTGGCGGACGGCGCGCGGGAGGTCAAGCTGCTCGGGCGGTACGTGCCCGTGCGGGCGGAGATCGTGCACGACGACGAGTTCTCCGTGCACGCCGACGCCGACGAGCTGCTGGAGTGGCTCGGGGAGATGGCGACCCCGCCGGCGACCGTCTACGTGGTGCACGGCGAGGAGCAGGCGTCCCGCGCCCTGGCGGAGCGGATCCGTGACGCGCACGACTGCGCGGTCACCGTCCCGCGGCGGGGCGAGCGGGTGCTCGTCGACTGACGGAGTCCGGAGCGAGCCTGAGGAGGCTGTGATGAAGGCACACACGGGTGACCGGCTCGTCGTGGCGGGCGGACACGTGGGTGATCCTGTCCGGGACGCCGAGGTCCTGGAGGTGCGCGGTGGCGACGGGGAGCCACCCTTCCTCGTCCGCTGGTCGGACTCCGGCCACGTGGGCCTGCTCTTCCCGGGCCCGGACGCCACCATCGGCGCGCCGGTGCCGCAGGACGCGCCGAGCCCGACGGCCTGATCGGCATGCGCGCCGGGACCGTACCGACCGAGACGGACGCCTGGGCCGTCGTCGGTCCGGGCGGTCGAGATCGTCTGGACCGCGGGCGACGCCCGGTGCCCGCCGTGGCGCCCGACGAGGTCCTGCTGCGGGTGCGGGCGTGCGGCGTGTGCCGCACCGACCTGCACCTCGCCGACGGCGACCTGCCTGCCCGGGCGCCCCGTGCCGTCCCGGGACACGAGGGCGTGGGGGAGGTGGTCGCCCGCGGGGGAGCCGTGCGCCGGTTCGAGCTCGGCGACCGGGTCGGTGTGCCGTGGTTGCGCCGCACCTGCGGTCGGTGCCGGTGGTGCACCTCGGGGGCGGAGAACCTCTGCCCCGCCTCGCTCTACACCGGCTGGGACGCGGACGGGTGCTTCGCCACCTACGCCGTGGTGCCCGCCGCCTTCGCCTACCCGATCCCCGACGAGCTGACCGACGTCGAGGCCGCACCACTGCTGTGCGCCGGCATCATCGGCTATCGGGCGCTCCGGCTCGCCGAGCTGCCGCGTGGGGGGCGGCTCGGCATCTACGGGTTCGGCGCGAGCGGCCACCTCACGGCGCAGGTCGCCAGGGGGCAGGGTGCCGAAGTCCACGTGCTGACCCGCGATGCCGGGGCGCGTGAGCTCGCCGTCGAGCTGGGCGCGGCCTCCGTCGGCGCGGCCTTCGATCGGCCGCCCGTCTCGCTTGACGCGGCGATCCTCTTCGCCCCCGCGGGGGAGCTGGTCCCGGTCGCCCTGGAGGCGCTCGGGCCCGGCGGCACGCTCGTGATCGCCGGCATCCACCTCACGGACATCCCGACCCTGAGCTACGCGCGGCACCTCTTCCGCGAGCGCCAGGTCCGCAGCGTGACCGCCAACACCCGCCGCGACGGCGAGGAGCTGTTCCAGGTCGCCGCGGCGGTCCACGTGCGGGCCCGGACGGTCGTGTACCCGTTCGACCACGCCGACCAGGCCCTCGACGACATGGCCGAGGGCAGGCTGACCGGCGCCGCCGTCCTGACGATGCCCGAGCCCTAGGAGCGTCGTCGCCACCCGTCGCGGAGAGTCGCCCTGCTCAGTGCGTCTCGGCCGCGGGCTCCGGGTGGACGACGACCACGGGGCACGTGGCGTGGTGCAGGACGGCCTGGCTCACGGACCCGAGCAGCAGCCCACGGAACCCTCCGCGACCCCGCGACCCGACGACCAGCAGCTCCGCGTCGACGGCGGCGCTGAGCACCACGTGGGCTGCCCCGCCACGCCGGACCACGGGCCGGACCTCGACGTCCGGGTACCGCTCGGCGTGCCCCGCCAGGCTCTCGGAGAGCAGAGCCTTCTCCGCGACCCGCAGCTCCTCGATCTCCTCCGGCATCCACGGGGGGACCGGGCCCATCATCGCGGGCAGCTCCCAGGCGTGGACCGCGACGAGCGGGACGCCCCGGCGGGAGGCCTGGTCGAAGGCCAGGTCCACGGCGCGCTGGCTGGTCGGGGACCCGTCGACGCCCACCACGACCGGGAGACCGGCCGACGGCGCGGCCTCGGTGTGGCGGCGCACCACCACGACAGGACAGTGCGCGTGCGTCGCGACGGCGATGCTCACGGAGCCGAGCAGGAGTCCGGCGAAGCCGCCGCGTCCCCGCGACCCGACGACCAGCAGCCGGGCGTCGGCACTCTGCTCCGTGAGGACGGCGGCGACGCTCTCGCGCACCTCGAGCTGGGTGCTCACCTCAAGGTCCCCGTCCACCGCGTAGGCGCGTTCGGTCGCGTCCGCGAGCACCTGGCCGCCGGCCTGGGCCGACAGGTCCAGCGGTCGGTCACCCACCACGAACCCGTCCACGACGGTGCGTGTGACGTGCACGATCCGCAGCGGCAGGTGCTCGCGCGCCGCCTCCCGTGCTGCCCAGGTCAGGGCGTCGGCGGCGTGCGCCGACCCGTCGTACCCCACCACGATCGTCCGGCTCATCTCGCACCTCCGCTGAGATCCCGTCGTGCCACTCCGGTCGACACCTCCACCCTGTGTCGCCCCTGCGCGCCCGCCGTAGGGTCCGAGGTCCCGAGGTGGGAAGAGCGCGGTGGCGACGCCGACGAGCACCATCACCGCCGGCCAGTACGCGAGGGCGGACAGCGCCAGCGAGACGACGTGCCCGCCCCCACCGCCCGACCCGTCGTACGCCCACCCGAACAGCGCACCGCCGGCCAGCAGCAGGACGGCCGAGCCGACGGCGGGGGTCGGCGAGCCACCCGTCGGATCGGCCACGGTGCGCTGATGTTCGCTCGAGCGTCACCGACCGTTCGTCCGCGTCACGGGTTGGCCTGTGATGGTGGGTGGGTTGTCCGGGATGTCGCGTCCGCACCGCACCGCACCCATCGGGGGAATCGATGAAGCTTCGCCGCACTGCTCTGCCCACGGTCCTGGCTGTCCTTGCCCTTGTCGGCACTGTCGCCGGGCCCGCTTCGGCCTCGTCCGACCAGGGCGAGGAGCAGCACAGACTCGGGCAGTACTCGTTCGCGATCATCGGGGACGTCCCCTATGGGGACGCGCAGATCGCGGCGTTCCCGGCGTGGATCGACCAGATCAACGCCGCCGACCCGGAGCTGACCTTCCACGTCGGCGACATCAAGAACGGCTCGTCCCGGTGCGACGACCCGTACTACGCGCTCATCAAGTCGGACTTCGACCGCTTCAAGTCCCCGCTGATCTACACCCCCGGGGACAACGAGTGGACCGACTGCCACCGGGTGAACAACGGCGGGTACAACCCTCTGGAACGGCTCGCGTTCGATCGGTCGGTCTTCTTCGCGCACCCGGGCTGGTCGCTCGGGCAGCACCCGATCAGGCTCGACACGCAGGCGCGCCGCGGGTACCCGGAGAACGTGCAGTTGCGTCGCCACCGGGTGGACTTCGCCGTCATCCACGTGGTCGGCAGCAACGATGGCCTGCAGCCGTGGAGCGGCCTCGGCAACACGGCCGCGACGCCCGAGCAGACCGCCGCCGAGGCTGCGCGGATGGCGAACGCGCTCAAGGTGGTCCACGAGACGTTCGCCACTGCCCGGCAGCGGCACGACCGGGCCGTGACCGTGCTCCTGCAGGCCGACATGTTCGACCCGACCTACACGCCGGCGTGGACGGACATCTCGGCCTTCCAGCCCTTGGTGCAGTCGCTCGTCGACGAGTCGCGTCGGTTCGACGGGCAGGTGTACCTCGTCAACGGCGACAGCCACGTCTACAACGACGACCAGCCGCTCGCGGCCGGTTCGCCATGGCTGACCACCTACGGCATCACCGGCTCGGCCGACAACCTGCGCCGCATCACCGTGGACGGCTCCAGCAACAACAACGACTGGCTCAAGGTCACGATCAACCCCCACGGCGCCGCCGACGTGCTGAGCTGGGAGCGCGTGCCCTACGAAACCCCATGACCGCCACGGCTTGGCTTCTACCTCGCACCCTCCCTGGCAGGGGTAGACCTCGCCGGGCCTTCGCCGACGCACCGCGACGAGGGGCGGTCGCGCGACGCTGCCGGGGTTGTCCCTGGACGCGTCGACGCCGGCCGGGGGGCGCCCGGCCGGCGTCGACGTGCTCGGCTCAGTCGACGGTGCCCCGCCAAGCACCCGTCTCGACGCCGCGCTCCTCGATGAACACGCGGAACCGCTCGAGGTCGGCCTTGACCTGGCGGTCGTCGACACCGACGGCCGCACCCACCTTCTCGACGACCGACTCCGGCTCCCAGTCGATGCGGGCAGCCACCCGCGTCCGATCCGCGTCGATCTTCTGGAACGTGACCACGCCCGAGTGCGTCGTGCCGTCGACGCTGCGCCACGCGACGCGCTGGTCCGGCTCCTGGTCGACGATCTCCGCGTCGAACTCCCGCGTCACGCCGCCGATCGACGTCCGCCAGTGCGTGAGGCGGTCACCGATCTGCCGGACCTCGTCGACTCCGCCCATGAACCGTGGGAACTCCTCGAACTGCGTCCACTGGTCGTAGACGGTCCTCAGCGGTGCCTGCACGTCGACGGTCTCCTCGACAGTAGCCATGCCGTTCTCCTCCTTCGTGGGGTGGGGGTTCGGTCACGTCACGCTACGAAGCGACCGGCAGACCCGCACGCCGTGAGCGGGTGATCACTCGCACGGACGGCCACCCTGCCGGCACTGCAGGCGCTCACGCCGTCGCGGCGACCGATCCTGAGAGCTTTGCCAGCAACTCGACGAGCCGGTCCTCGAGAGCCGACCTAGCATCGGCCTGCCGGACCGTCGCCGATCCGGCGCCAACGACGCAGAGGAATCCCGTGGGCATCCAGACCTCGCTCGACACGCTCCGCTCGGCCGAGCGCATCGTCGACGGCATGCGGCTCGCCGACGAGCTGGCCTTCGAGAGCACCCGGGATCCCGGCGTCCGGACCATCCGCGTGCTCACGGGCGCCCTGCACGACGCGGACCAGCTCGTCGCGATCGCCGCGGTGCACGCGCTGGCCAAGATCGGAGACGACGAGGCCTCGCGCGCCGTGGCCCGGCTCCTGTCCGACGAACGGCCGTTCATCCGCGAGCACGCCGCCTGGGTGCTCGGCTCGGGGCTCCCGCGCGCCGATGCGGTTGCCCGGCTCATCGGTTTGACCGAGTCCGGCGGGTTCGGCGGGATGCTTGCGCAGCGGACCCTCGAGCAGTGGTCGGCCGGCGCACCCGAGCCGGTCGCCGTGGGCCTCGAGGCTGCCCTGCTGGGGGTGACGGAGCCGGAGGCGCGGGCACGGATCGCGGAGACCCTCGGGCTCGTCCGGCACGCCGTCGCCGTCCGGCCCCTGCTCGCGCTCGCCGCGGACGTCACCGAGGACGAGCGGGTGCGGACCGCGGCGGTCGCCGCCCTGGGCCAGCGACCCGGCGACACCGCGGTGATCGGCCTGCTCAACCGGCTGGCCGGCGGCGAGGACGAGCTGGCGGACGTCGCCCGGCTGTCGCTCGTCGACATCGGTGCGGCCGCGTCGTGGCGGCGCGAGCCCGCGAGGGACGGCCTGAGCGTCGCCCAGCTGTTCCTGCACGCGGACATCGACGCCCGGCTGAGCGCGGCCGGCGCGGGAGACAACGGGGGCATCGCGACCCTGCTCGTGCGGCTCGGGGACGCGTTCGTCGCCGGCGAGCGGCGGCCGGTGGACCGGGTGCTCACGCTCTCGCGCGGCTCCGTCGCCGAGGCCGCCGCCGATCTCGGGACCCTCGGGGGCGGTGGGCACCACTACGGGCGGGTCCCGCTGCGTCACCAGCCTGTGCCGATGGCGGCGGCGTGGCCGCTGCGGGTCTCGGCACGCCGGGGCATCCGCCGCGTCCTGCGGGCCGCCGGCGGGGTCGACCTGATCCACCTGCGCATGGCCGACGTCGGCAGCCTGGCCGCCGCCGACGTGGCCAGCGAGCTCGACATCCCCGTCGTGTTCACGGTCGCGCCGGACCCGCACGCCGTCATCCAGTCGCTCGACCTCGCCGGCCGCCTCACGCGGCAGAACTTCGGCGTCGTCGACGAGGTGGAGCACTTCTGGTTCCGCGCCCGGCTGGTGCAGCGGCTCGCTGCCAACGCCGCGCACACGGTCCTGTTCCCGCGTCCGGAGCTGCGGCGCGACATGCGCGAGCTGGTCGGCATCGACGTCACGGCGCACCCCGAGCGGCACACGATCGTGCCGGAGGGCGTGGACCTCGTCGTCGTCGACCGCGCCGTGGCCGAGGCCGAGGCGCACGCCGCGGGCGACGAGCCGACGGAGGCGCTGCGCGAGCTGCGCGCCCTGGTGGCGGAGCTGCCCCGCGAGCGCCGGGAGCTGCCGCTGATCGTGAGCGTGGGGCGACTCCACCGGGTCAAGGGTGTGGCCACCCTGGTCGACGCGTGGGCTCGCGGCGGACTGCGCGAGCGCGCGAACCTGCTCGTCGTCGGGGGGGACCTGCAAGACCCGTCGGCCGACGAGCGGGAGCAGCTCGACGTCATCGAGGCCGTCGTGCCGACCGTCGAGCGGGCGTCCGCCGGCCTGCTGCTCCCCGGCCACCGCCCCAACGACGTGGTCGCCCGCTGGGTCGCGGCCGCGCGCACCGGTCTGCCCGGGCTCAGCGCGCCGCGGGGCATCTACGTGTGCGCGAGCCTCAAGGAGGAGTTCGGCATCGCGCTGCTCGAGGCGATGGCGTCCGGCCTCGTCGTCGTCGCGCCCGACGGAGGCGGCCCGGCCACCTACGTCGACGAGGGCGTGACCGGCTTCCTGACCGCCACCTGGCACGCCGACCGCCTGGCCGCCGCCATGGGGTCCGCGCTCGACGCGTCGCTCGCGGAGACGGACGCGCGCCGGGCGGGCCAGTCTCACGAGACCGTCGCGGCGAGCTTCACCATCCAGCGGATGGCGGACACGCTCGGTGACGTCTACCGACGGGTCGCGGCCGACGAGCTGGCGGCACGGTCGGCGTTGGTCGGTCAGGGATGACCCTCCTGGTCATCAGCCCGGACTACGCCTCGCACCTCATCCCGCTCGCGGCTCTCGCCACGGCGTGGCGCGACGCGGGGGAGCGGGTCGTGGTCGCCAGCGGCGACGCGACCGCGGGCATCGTCGACTCGTTCGGCTACGAGCGGGCGCCCTTGCAGCTCGGCCGGGGATCCAACCCCGGCGTGATCCGGGCGGAGCAGCAGGCGGACGCGGAGGCGGACTCGCTCCGCGGCTTCTTCGACGCGACGCGGCGCGGGATGGTGCCGACCCTGGCGTACCAGGCCCGCGAGCGCCTGGTCGACCTCATGTGGCAGCCGGTCGAGAAGGCGCGGGCGACCCTCGCGGTCGCGGACGCCGTGCGGCCCGACGCCATCCTCGTCGACCACCTCGCCTACGGCGCGCGGCTCGGTCTCTGGGCGGCGCAGGTGCCGTACGCCGACGTGGTGCTCGGGCACCCCACCGCCCTGCCCGTGGGCGACGAGGTCTACGGACGCCCGCCGGTCTGGCCACGTGCGTTCCGGCCCGACCCGGGCGAGCTCGCGGAGCTGGACGTGCTGTGCCGCCGGGTGGCCGCCCGGTTCACGGCCGAGTGGAACACGGCCGGTGCCCAGCTGGCGCCAGGGATCGCACCGGTCGACGACGCGTTCGCGCTGCACGGCCCGCTCGTGCTCTTCCACTACCCCGAGCTGCTCGCCGCGCCCGAGCGCGCCCCCCACCTGCCTCCGCACGAGTACCTCGGCGGCAGCCTGCGCGCCGAGGCCGCCGATCCCGAGGTCGACGCGTGGCTCGCCACCGCGGAGCCGTTCGTGTACGTCAGCTTCGGCAGCTTCCTGTCCGTCCGTGGCGACGTGCTGCGCACCGTGGTGGCGGCGCTGCGCGCGGCCGGTGTGCGGGCGGCCATCGCCAGCGGCGCCACCCCCGTCGACGAGCTGGGCGAGCTGCCCCCGGGCTGGCTGGTGCGTGAGTACCTCCCGCAGGTGCGCCTGCTCCGGGCAGCGGCGGTCCTGGTGACGCACGGCGGCAACAACTCGGTCACCGAGGCCGTCGGCACGGCGACACCGATGCTGGTCCTGCCGTTCTCGACCGACCAGTTCGCCGGCGCCGCAGCAGTCGAGCGGGTCGGCGTCGGCGAGGTGCTCGACCCGAACCTGGCGTCGGTGCGCGAGGTCCGCGACGCCGTTCTCCGTCTGCTCAGCGGCTCAGGCGCCGAGCTCCTGGCGGCCGAGGCCGCGTCCCTCGCTCAGGACCCCGGGCCGGCCAGGGCGTTCCGCGCGGTCGGCGCCTCGGCGATCAGCTGAGGCATGGTGGTGCGGTCGCCCGCGGCCGCCTCGTAGCGCGCCATCAGTCGGGCGTTCGCGTCGTACTGGTGGCCACGGCGCTCGGCCGGCACGTGATGCAGCGCGTACACGCGGCCGGCGGTCCGCACGGGCGGGCGCCCGAGCATCGTCTGGTGGGCGAGGTACCACGCGGCATCCTCGAAGCCCCACCCGCTGAACCGCTCGTCCTGCCCGCCGTGGGCGAACCACGTCGCAGGCGTCGTCACGGTGACGCCGGAGCACGCGCCCCGCACCAGCTCGAAGTCGCACTCGTCGGCGGGGACCCCGTCGGCGTACTGCGCACTGCCGGCGGCGCCGAACCACCGGTACTCCGTGTACGGCAGGTGCACGGCCCGCACCGCCGCCGCCGCCTCGATCGCGCGCAGCAGCGCATCCCGCTCGGGGAGCGTGTCGGCGTCGTTGAGCACCACGACGTCGTCGCCTCCCTCGGCGCCGACCGCCTGGTTGCGGCAGCGCGCGACGTTGAAGATCGCGTCGTCGGTGTCGATCGTGCGCAGCTCGACGTCCGGCAGGTGGCGCTGGTGCCACGTGACCAGCCGATCGAACGCGTCGAGCCGAGACGCCTGCGGTCGCCAGGGGACCGCGACGACGACTCTGCTCATCGGCACACGCTAAGTGCGCCGGGTCCCGCCTGCACGCGGGCGTCTCGGCGGTGGGCGTCCGCCGATCCGCAGCGCGGCTCGCCCGACGTGCTGCGGCACGCGAGGACAGATGGCTGAGGTGCGGCCTCTGACCTGCCTGTGCGGTGCCCCGAGTGGGATTCGAACCCACACTGGATCGGGTTTGAGCCGAACGCCTCTGCCGGTTGGGCTATCGGGGCCGTGCAGCAGGATAGCCGCGCCGACGAGCCCGGAGCGTCCGTCGTCCCTCGCGTGAGGACCTTGTTGCGCCTGGCGCGACACGGTCCTCACGCGGGCGTGGCGCGCCGCGTGGGCTGCCTCACAGGTGCAACCACTGCGAAGGCGGAGGTGCCGCCCACTACTCTGTGCACGTGAGCACCGACGCGACCCCCCCGAACGAGACGGCCCCCGACGCCGCCCTCGACCTGAGCAGCCCCGCTCCCGCGGGTGAGCCCACCCCGGCACCGAGCCGCCCCGCCCGGCGCGCCGTGGTCGCGGAGGACGAGGCGCTGATCCGGATGGACGTCGTCGAGACGCTGCGCGACGCCGGGTTCGACGTGGTCGGCGAGGCCGGCGACGGCGAGCAGGCCGTGCAGCTGGTCACGGAGCTCAAGCCGGACGTCGTCGTCATGGACGTCAAGATGCCCGTCCTCGACGGCATCTCGGCGGCGGAGCGCATCGGCAAGGCCCACCTCGCGCCGGTCGTGCTGCTCACGGCGTTCTCGCAGAAGGAGCTCGTCGAGCGGGCGCGCGACGCGGGCGCCATGGCGTACGTCATCAAGCCGTTCAGCCCCGCGGACCTGCTGCCCGCCGTGGAGATCGCGATCTCGCGGTACGCGCAGATCAGCGCGCTCGAGTCCGAGGTGGCCGACCTGGCCGAACGGTTCGAGACCCGCAAGCGCGTGGACCGGGCCAAGGGCCTGCTCATGACGAAGATGGGCCTGACGGAGCCGGAGTCGTTCCGGTGGATCCAGAAGACGTCGATGGACCGTCGCCTGACCATGCGCGAGGTGGCCGACGCGGTCATCGAGCAGGTGGGTGGCGGCTCGTCCTGACGGGTGAATGCCGAGGCCGGTCCGGGAAGCTCCGGGCCGGCCTTCGTCATGTCCGGGAGGGCGCGGATGCCGGTCAATCGTCCAGTTCGGCTAGTTACTGGTCGGTCACAACTTGGCAACAACCCACGCTGAGACATGTCGATTCACATCGCGGACACAAACAATGAGTACCTTCGCGCCACACCTGCAGGACTCCTACCGGGATCCCGCGGATCGCAGTACTCACAGAGGGGTACCACGCATGATTCGTTCGACTCACGCAGTTCGGGCCGCGGCCCTGGCCGGTGCAGCAGCGCTGGTCCTCGCCGCCTGTGGCGGCTCCGGTGACAGCGGCGGCGACGCGACCGACAGCGCCAGCGCGGCCGGCTCCACCGATCCGCTGATCGTCGGCACGCTCCTGCCGCAGACTGGATCGCTGGCCTACCTCGGCCCGCCCGAGATCGCGGGCGTCGGGCTCGCCATCAAGGAGATCAACGAGGCCGGCGGCGTGCTGGGCCAGGACGTCGTCCAGGAGGACGCCGACTCGTCCGACGCCGACCACGCCGAGGTCGCCACGCAGTCGGTGACCGACCTTCTCTCGAAGAAGGTCCAGGTCATCATCGGTGCGGCCTCCTCGTCGGTGACGCTGAACGTCGTGGACGACATCACGGCGGCCAAGGTCGTCCAGATCTCGCCGGCCAACACCGCCACGAAGCTGTCCGGCTACTCGCCGTTCTACTTCCGCACCGCTCCGCCGGACACGGTCCAGGGCGCGGCGCTCGGCAACCTGATCACCGGTGACGGCCACTCCAACGTGGGCATCCTCGTCTTCAACGACGACTACGGCACGTCGCTGCGCGACGTCGTCGAGAAGACGGTCGAGGACGCCGGCGGCACCATCACGTACGGCAAGAAGGGCCAGGAGTTCGACCCGGCTGCGAGCAGCTTCGACTCCGACATCACCGCCCTGCTGGCCACCAACCCCGACTCCGTCGTGGTCCTCGCCTTCGAGCAGACGAAGCAGATCATCCCTGCGCTCGTCGGCGCCGGCGTCGACCCGTCGACCATCTACCTGGTCGACGGCAACACGGCCGACTACTCGGCTGACTTCCAGCCGGGCACGCTCGAGGGTGCCCAGGGCACCATCCCGGGCGCGTTCCCGAGCGACGAGTTCCAGGCCAAGCTGAAGACGGTCGACGCCAACCTCAAGGACTTCGCCTACGGTCCCGAGTCGTACGACGCCACCATCCTCGCCGCGCTCGCCGCGGTGAAGGGCAAGGGCACCGACGGCACGACGATCCAGAAGAACCTGGCGGCGGTCTCGGGCGCGAACGGCGGCGAGGAGTGCTCCACGTTCAAGGACTGCGTCGCGCTCCTCGACGACGGCAAGGACATCCAGTACAAGGGCCAGGCCGGCGTGGGTCCGTTCAACGCGGACAACGACCCGTCCAGCGCCTTCATCGGCGTCTACAAGTACGGGGCCGACAACAAGAACGTCTGGGTGAAGGCGGTCGAGGGCTCGGTCAAGTGACCTTGCTCTGATCGCGTCGACAGACGCTGCACGATCACCGAGGGCCGGTGCGGAGCGATCCGCGCCGGCCCTCGGCGCGTCTCAGGACAGCTCGACGTCCACGACGAGGGCGCGGTGGTCGGACAGGCCCGTGTCCACGGTGTGGCCGGGCGCGAGGGCGCGGACCGGGCCGTCGGCGAGGATGTGGTCGAGCTGCCGGGCGGGGGCGTCGACGGGGTACGTCGGGCCGGTCGCCAGCGGTCGCATGCCGGTCGAGCGGGCCGGGCGGTCGCCCTCGAGGTTCAGGTCGCCCAGGAGCACCAGCGGGCGGGGGAGTGCGGTGAGCCCTCCGGTCAGGTGCCGCAGCTGACGCGCCGTCCAGCCCGGGATCACGGTCAGGTGGGTGCCCACCACCGTCAAGCGCCCCTCGGGGGTCTCCAGCACCGCCGCCAGGGCCGCGCGCGGCTCGTCGCGCACCAGGGACGGCCACCGGTTGCCGGGCCAGCGCACGGGAGCGCGCGTCCGCAGCGTCGGCAGCGCCAGCACCCGCCACTCGACCACCGGGAACCGGCTCAGCAGCGCGATGCCGTAGCTCGCGGTCGCAGGCTGGGCGTCGCCCGTGGCGGCGGTCCACAGGCCGGGCTCGCCGTGCAGCACGGCGGCGAAGCGGTGCTCCGGGGCGCCCATCGCCTCGGCGGCCACGGCGGTGAGGTCGGCGCCGTGCGATCGCGGCTGGTCGCGGTCCACCTCCTGCAGCGCGAGCACGTCCGCGTCGAGCGCCCGGACCGCAGCCGCGAACCGGTCGACGTCGACGGCGCCGTCGACCAGCGAGCGACCGTGCAGGATGTTGAACGTCGCGAGGCGCACCCCGACGATTGAACACGCCGACCTGCGGACGCGCGCGTCGGCGTGTAGACACGGGTGCCATGACGCAGCCCGGCGCCGCCCCGCCCGACGACCGCACGGCCCTGCAGGACGGCCTGCGGCTGACGGCCGTCGCCCTCATGGACGCGGGGATCCCGTTCGCGCTCGTCGGTGGCTACGCGGCGTGGGCCCGGGGAGCACCCGAGCCCAGCCACGACGCCGACTTCGCCGTGACCGAGCAGGACGTGGACCGGGCCAAGGCGGCCATCGCGGCCGCGGGGCTCGACGTCCGGGACCCCGCCGAGAACTGGCTGTTCAAGGCGTTCCACCACGGGCAGCTGGTCGACGTGCTCTTCCGGATGGTGGGGGAGCCGGTCACGGCCGAGCTCCTGGCGCGCAGCGACGTGCTCGAGGTGCTGGCGGTGCGGATGCCGGTGCTCAGCGCCACGGACGTGGTCTCCGCCAAGCTGCGGGTGCTCGGGGAGCACGCCTGCGACTTCGGGCGCCTGCTGGCCATCGTGCGGGCCCTGCGCGAGCAGATCGACTGGGACCGGGTGCGCGCCGACGTCGGCGGCCACCCCTACGGCCGGGCGTTCCTCTTCCTCGCCGACGAGCTCGGGATCACCGACGTGCGGCCCACGCCCGGGACGGACGTCAGGCCCGGCCGCGCGGACGCGACCGGGCCCGAGGAGTAGAAGGGGTCACGCCTCCGGTGGGGCCGTCGGCTTGTTCGCGTTCTCGACGTCTGTCGCCAACGTCCCCAGGTACAGCTCGATCACCTTCGGGTCGTGCATGAGCTCGCGGCCCGGGCCCGAGTAGGCGTTGCGACCCTGGTCGAGCACGTATGCGCGGTCGCAGATCTGCAGGGCGCGCCGGGCGTTCTGCTCGACGATGACGATCGAGACGCCCGCCTTGTTGATCTTGCGGGTGCGGATGAAGGTCTCGTCCTGGCGCACGGGGGACAGGCCCGCGGACGGCTCGTCCAGGAGCAGGACGGACGGGTCCATCATCAGCGCCCGGGCCATGGCGACCATCTGCCGCTCGCCGCCCGACAGGGAGCCCGCGCGCTGCTTGCGGCGGTCGCCCAGGGTGGGGAAGAGGTCGACGATGAACGCGAACCGCTCGTTGTACTTCTTCGGCGCCTGGAAGATCCCCATCTGCAGGTTCTCCTCGATGCTGAGCGAGGGGAACACGTTGTTCGACTGGGGGACGAAGCCGACGCCGCGCTTGACCAGCGAGTCCGAGCGCAGGTGCGTGATGTCCTCGCCGTGCAGCGTGACGGCACCCTGCCGGACCGAGACCAGGCCGAACAGCGCCTTGAGCAAGGTCGACTTGCCGGCGCCGTTCGGGCCGATGATGCCGACCAGCTCGCCGGGGTGCACCACCAGGTTGCAGCCGTTGAGGATGTCGACGCCCGGGATGTAGCCCGCGTAGACGTCCTTCGCGTCGAGCAGCGGCTCGCCCGCGGGGGCCCCGCGGTGGACCGACGCCGCGTCGCTGGTGTCCGTGGCCGTGGTGCTCATGCGGTCTCCTCCTGCTCGCCGCGCGCGATCGCCTCGGCGCGGACCTCGGCCTCCAGCTGCTCGGTGACCTCGTCGTCGAGCAGGCTGTCGTCGCCCAGGTCCGTGTCGTGGTGCTTGCCCAGGTAGGCGTCGACCACGGCCTGGTCCTGCATGACGGTCTCGGGCGGACCCTCGGCGACGATGCGCCCCTCCGCCATGACGATCACCCAGTCCGAGATGTGCCGGACCATGTGCATGTCGTGCTCGACGAACAGCACGGTGGTGCCCTCGTCGCGGAGCGCCTCGATGTGGCCCAGCAGCGACTGCGTGAGCGCGGGGTTCACGCCGGCCATCGGCTCGTCGAGCATCACCATGATCGGCTTGCTCATCAGCGCCCGGGCCATCTCGAGCAGCTTGCGCTGGCCGCCCGAGAGGCTGCCGGCGAAGTCGTCGCGCTTGGTGTCCAGCTTGAAGCGCGCCAACAGCTCCTCGGCCTGGACCGTGATCTCCTTCTCCCGCGCACGCCACAGCGGCGGGAAGAGGGCGGTGCCCAGGTTCTCGCCCGGCTGCTTGGTGGCGCCGAGCCGCATGTTCTCGATGACGAGCATGCGGCTCAGGGCCTTCGTCAGCTGGAACGTGCGGACCATGCCGGAGCGGGCCACCCGGGCCGCCGAGACGCCGTGCAGCGACTTGCCGTTGAACGACCAGGTGCCCGTGCTGGGCTTGTCGAAGCCCGTGAGCAGGTTGAACAGCGTGGTCTTGCCCGCGCCGTTCGGCCCGATCAGGGCGGTGATGGCGCCCCGCTGGATCTCGATGTGGTCGACGTCGACGGCCGTCATGCCGCCGAAGTGCCGCGTGACGTGGTCGGCGACGACGATCGGGTCGGGCTTCTTGGCGCCGGGGATGCGGTCGACGTCGGCCAGGTCGGCCGCCACGGCGGCGCGCCTGCTCGCGGCGGGGGCCACCGCCGTGGAGGGAAGGTCAGCGGACATTGATCGCCAGCTCCTTCTTGTCGCCGAGGATGCCTTGTGGTCGGAAGATCACGAGCAGCATGAGCGTCACGCCCACGATGACCCAGCCGAACGCCTCGATCTGCTCGCCGCGCATCACCGTCTCGGGGACGCCGTCGCGCATGACCGTCTTGATCAGCATGAGGCCTGCCCAGAAGATGATCGACCCCAGCACGGGACCGAACACGGTGGCGGCACCGCCGAGCAGCAGGATCGTCCACATGAGGAACGTCATCGTGCGCCCCATGGAGTCGGGCTGCACGGCGCGGGGGAGCACGTAGATGATGCCCGCGACCGCGCCGATGACGCCGCCGAGGATGAGCGCCTGCATCTTGTACGAGTAGACGTTCTTGCCCAGCGAGCGGACGGCGTCCTCGTCCTCGCGGATGCCCTTGAGCACGCGGCCCCACGGCGACCTGATCAGCAGGTAGACGAGGAGGCACGCGAGGCCGACCACGAACCACGCGACGATGCGGATCCACCAGCCGTTGGAGGCGTTCGTCTGGTAGTCGAACGGCCCCAGCGACCACGTCGCGTCCGGCAGCGGCGAGGCGCCCTGGAACGTCTCCTTGTAGTCCTTGCCGCGCAGGCCCGAGGAGGCGCCCGTGAGGTGGGTCAGAGCGGTCGAGCGGCCGACCAGGCGGACGATCTCGGCCGCGGCGATCGTGACGATCGCCAGGTAGTCGCCGCGCAGCTTCAGCGTGGGGATGCCGAGGATCAGCGCGAAGATCGCCGCCGCGGCCATGGCGACCAGCACGGCCGCCCAGAGCGGCCAGCCGGCGATCGTCGCGATCGCGAAGCCGTAGGCGCCGAGCAGCACGAAGCCTGCCTGGCCCATGTTCAGCAGCCCGGTGAGGCCGAAGTGGATGTTCAGGCCGATGGCGCCGAGCGCGTAGGCGGCCGTCGTCGGCGTGAACGCCTCGGCGACGACGTTGGTGAGGATGCGGGACCAGTCCATGTCTGCTCCTTAACCGATCCGCTCGGCGCGGCCCAGGAGACCCTGGGGACGCACCAGCAGCACGAGGATGAGGATGAGGAGCGCCCCGGCGTACCGCATGTCGCTGGGGAGCACGAGGTTGGAGAGCTCGACGACGAGCCCGATGACGATCGATCCGGCCAGCGCCCCGAACGGGGCACCGAGGCCGCCGAGCGTGACGGCGGAGAACATCAGGAGCAGCAGCGCGCCACCCATGTTCCAGCTGGTCGCGTTGAGGTAGAGCCCCATGAGAACGCCGCCGAGGGCCGCGAGCGCCCCGCCCAGCGTCCACACGAGCCGGATGACCCGTTCGACCGTGATGCCGGACGCGGCGGCGAGCGCCGGGTTGTCTGAGACGGCCCGGGTGGCCCGGCCGGTGCGGGTGGCCAGCAGGAAGTACGCGACACCGCCGAGCACCGCGCCGGCGATGATCGCCGACCAGATCGACGTCACCGAGATGCGGACCGTGCCGATGGTGATGATGTCCGGGTTGGCGGTGACGATGCGCAGCGCGCTCGCGCCGAAGAAGAACTGGTACGTGTACTGCAGGGCCATCGACAGACCGATCGTGACGATCATCTGCTGGGTGGTCCCGACGCGCCGGCGGCGCAGCGGGTGCCAGATCGCGGCGTCCTGCAGCCAGCCGCTGACCGCGCCGGCGATGACCGCGAGCGCCCCGGAGACCAGCAGGGGGAGGCCGAAGGTCTGCACGCCGATGTACGCGAGGATCGCGCCCAGCGTGACCTGCTCGCCGTGGGCGAAGTTGCTCAGGCCGGTCGTGCCGTAGATGAGCGACAGGCCGACGGAGGCGAGGGCCAGGAGCAGACCGAACACGAGGCCGTTGACCGTCTGCTGCGCCAGTCGCGGCCAGCTGAAGCCGCCCTCGTTCGACGTCCCGGTCGGGGCGCCGGTCTCGCCGTCGCCGCCCGGGGCGGTGGTCGCGCTCGGCCCGGGTCCGCTCCCGCTGCCGCCCGAGGTGGGCTGCCCGAGGGGGAACAGCGCGCCGCTCGACGAGCCGAGGGTCACGGTCACCGTGCGCGGGTTGCCCTCGGGGTTCCGCAGCGACTCGCCCGCGGGGAGCGTGGCCGGGTCGAGCGTGACCGTGTAGTCGCCGGCCTGCGTGACGGCCGCGGTCCACTTGCCCTCGGCGTCGGTGGTGGCGGTCAACGTGGTGCCGCCCCCCTCGATCGTGAGGGTCACGCCGACGGCGGGCTGCCCCGTCGAGGTCCGGATGGTGCCGTTGATGCACCCTGTCGCCGGGTCCGCGACGCACGGTCCTGTGGCTGCGTGCGCCGCTGACGGCGCGAGCAGGAGGACGAGCGACGCGACCAGCAGGACGAGCAGGACGCTCGCGCTGCGGCGCAGGGTGGGGGAACGGTCCACGGTGGCGAGCTCTCGCACCTGGGACCTCCGTCCGTCTGTTCGGGTGTGGCGGTGTCGCAGGACGCGGCCTCGTTGCCGCGACCCCCTCGACGTCTGCCGGGTGGCAGGACGATAGGCAGGGATTGTGTCGTGTTCATTTCGTGAACGCGAGACCTCCGGCCCTTGCAGCGACCGGCGTGTCGGAGATTTCTGGTCGTTCGTCCAGAAATGGCCCGCCGTCCTTCGGATGAGGGACACCACAGGACTGGCACCAGCGACCAGGCTGGTCCATGATCGAGGGCGGCGCCATCGCGGGCAGAGGAGGTGCCACCCCGACCGGATCCCCCTCGTCCCGTCTGGAGGTACCGCGCCGTGCGTCTCGGTGTGCAAGTCCGCGAAGCCCTGCCCGACGACCTGGAGAGCCTCGTCGCGCTCTGCCTGACCGCCCGCCGGGAGGCCGCGGTCGGCTCGCAGATCTGCACGGACGACGCCGACCGCCTCCGCGACCAGCTGGGAGCGCTCCTCGCGGTGCCCGGCGGACGCGTGCTGCTGGGGCTGCTCGACGACGAGCCGTCGGGGCTGCTGCTGGCCCGCGTGGTGGGACCGGGCCCGTTCACCGACGTCGTGAGCCTCGACATCGAGGCCGTGTACGTGCTCCCCGCCGCGCGCCGTCGCGGGCTGGGGCACGCGCTCCTGGTGGCCGCGGCGACCGTGGCGGACGACGCGGAGGCCACCGAGCTCTACTCGTCGCCGCTGCCGGGTGCCCGCGGCATGCAGCGCTTCCTCGCCCGCCTCGGCTTCGCGCCGGCCGCGTCGCACCGCGTGGTGACCACGTCCGCCCTGCAGCGCCGGCTCGCGCACGAGCACGCCGGCGGTGCCGTGCGACGTTCCGGCCCGCGCGGCCTCGAGGACCTCATCGCCCGGCGTCGCCAGGTGCGCGAGGCCCGCCAGCTGGCCGACGAGCCGACGCCCGCCGCGGCGCGGGCGTCGGGAGCGGATCAGCCCAGGGCGTCGATCAACATGCAGGTGAGCCGCGCGGTGCAGACCGGCCGGCCCTCCTCGTCCTCGACCACGACCTGGTAGGTCGCCAGCGTCCTGCCCAGGTGCAGCGCCGTCGCGGTCCCGGTGACCCGTCCCGACCGCGCCGACCGGTGGTGCGTGGCGTTGAGCTCGATCCCGACCGCGGCGCGGCCCTCGCCCGCGTGCGTCATCGCGGCGAGCGAGCCGAGCGTCTCGGCCAGCACGGCGGACGCACCGCCGTGGAGCAGCCCGTACGGCTGGGTGTTCCCGGCGACGGGCATGGTCCCGACGACGCGCTGTGCGGAGGCCTCGGTCACCTCGATGCCCATGCGCTCGATGAGGGTGCCGGCGTAGGCCTGGACGGGGATCGTGGTGTCGGACATGGCAGATAGGTTGGCACCCGTGAGCGACGCACTGCCAGCGGTCCCGCCGGCCACTCCCGGAACGCCTGCCCGACTCCTCCTGATCGACGGTCACTCGATGGCCTACCGGGCGTTCTTCGCGCTCCCGGTGGACAAGTTCGCGACGTCGTCCGGTGAGCCCACCAACGCGGTGTTCGGGTTCTTCTCCATGATCGCCAACCTGCTGCGCGACGAGGCGCCGACGCACGTGGCGGTCGCGTTCGACGCAGGGCGGACCACGTTCCGCACCGAGGTGTACGAGGCGTACAAGGGCAACCGCGACGCGACGCCGGCGCCGTTCAAGGGCCAGGTCGCGGTGATCGAGCGCGTGCTGGAGACCATGCACATCCCCGCGCTGAGCAAGCCCCAGTTCGAGGCGGACGACATCCTGGCCACCCTGTCGGTGCAGGCCCGGGCGCAGGGCATGCAGGTGCTCATCTGCACCGGCGACCGCGACGCGCTGCAGCTGGTGAACGACGACGTGACCGTGCTGTACCCGGTCAAGGGCGTCTCGGAGCTCGCGCGCATGACACCCGCGGCGGTCGAGGCGAAGTACGGCGTGCCGCCCGAGCGCTACCCCGACCTCGCGGCGCTCGTGGGGGAGACCAGCGACAACCTGCCGGGCATCCCCGGCGTCGGCCCGAAGACGGCGGCGAAGTGGATCGGGCAGTACGACGGCCTCGAGGGGATCCTCGCCGCCGCGGACCAGGTGGCCGGCAAGGCGGGGGAGTCGCTGCGCGAGAACCTCGACCAGGTGCGGCTCAACCGCCAGCTCAACGCGCTGCTGACGGACCTGGAGCTGCCGCTCGGCCCGGAGGACCTGGCCGCGCGGCCGTGGGACCGTCCCGCGCTGCACGCCATCCTCGAGGAGCTCGAGTTCCGCGCGATCCGGGACCGGCTCTTCGCCATGCTCCCCGACGAGGCCGGTGACGGCCCGGGCACGGTCGCGGCCGCCCAGCTGGACCTCACGGTGCTGGGCTCCGGCGAGCTCGCCGACTGGCTCGCGGCCCGCGCCGGGGTGCCGCTGGGCGTCGACGTGCGCGGCTCGGGCGCTCCGGCCGGCGGCGACGCGTGGGGCATCGCGCTGGCGGACCCGGACGGCCAGGCGGCCGCGTTCGACCTGGCCGAGATCCACCCCCCGGACGAGACCGCGCTGGCGGCCTGGCTCGCGGACCCCACCGCACCCAAGATCGTGCACGCGTCGAAGGAGGCCTGGCACGCGCTCGCCGGGCGCGGCCTGCCGCTCGCGGGGGTCGTGTTCGACACCGAGCTCGCGGCGTACCTGTGCCAGCCCGACCGGCGCGCGTACGACCTGACCGACCTCGCGATCGGCTACCTGCACCGCGAGCTGGGCGCCGAGGAGGCGGCCGACGGGGCCCAGGGGGCGCTCGACCTCGAGCTGGACGGCTCCGACGAGGGCCGCCGTGCCGCGGTCCGCGCGGCCGCTGTCCGGGACCTGGCCGACGTGCTCGGCGGCGAGGTCGCCGACCGGGGCGCCACCAGCCTGCTCGAGAAGCTCGAGCTCCCGCTGGTCGACGTGCTCGCGCGGATGGAGCGGACGGGTATCGCGATCGACTCGGCGTACCTGTCGGGCCTCGAGCGGTCGTTCGACGGCCAGGTGCAGAACGCCGCCGCGGAGGCCTACGCGGTGATCGGCCGCGAGGTGAACCTCGGCTCGCCGAAGCAGCTGCAGGAGGTGCTCTTCGACCAGCTGGGCATGCCGAAGACCAAGAAGATCAAGACGGGCTACACCACGGACGCCGCGGCGCTCACCGACCTGTTCGCGCGCACGCAGCACCCGTTCCTCGAGCACCTGCTGGCGCACCGCGACGCCATCCGCCTGCGACAGACGGTCGAGGGGCTCCTGCGCTCGGTCGCGCCCGACGCGCGGATCCACACCACGTTCCAGCAGACCATCGCGGCGACGGGCCGTTTGTCGTCGGCGGACCCCAACCTCCAGAACATCCCGATCCGCACGGACGCGGGGCGCCAGATCCGGCGGGCGTTCGTCGTCGGCGACGGCTACGAGACGCTCCTGACCGCGGACTACTCGCAGATCGAGATGCGGATCATGGCCCACCTGTCGGGCGACGAGGGCCTGATCGACGCCTTCCGCTCGGGCGAGGACCTGCACAGCTACGTGGGCTCGCGGGTGTTCGGCGTGCCCACCGACGAGGTCACGCCGGCCATGCGCTCGAAGATCAAGGCGATGAGCTACGGGCTCGCGTACGGGCTGTCGTCGTACGGGCTCTCCCAGCAGCTGTCGATCGAGGTGTCCGAGGCCGCGGCGCTCATGCAGGACTACTTCTCGCGGTTCGGCGGGGTGCGCGACTACCTCACGGGCGTCGTCGACGTCGCCCGGAGCACCGGGTACACCGCGACGATCCTCGGTCGGCGCCGCTACCTGCCCGACCTCACCAGCGACAACCGCCAGCGCCGCGAGGCCGCCGAGCGGATGGCTCTGAACGCCCCCATCCAGGGCAGTGCGGCCGACCTCATCAAGGTCTCGATGCTGGGCGTCGACCGCGAGCTCGCCCGGCGTGGTCTGGCCTCTCGCATGCTGCTCCAGGTGCACGACGAGCTCGTGCTCGAGGTGGCGCCGGGGGAGCGGGACGAGGTCGAGGCCCTGCTGCGCGAGCAGATGGGTGCTGCGGGCGACGCGGCCACCGACGGCCCGCTCGACGTGCCGCTCGACGTCACCGTGGGCGCCGGCGGGTCCTGGCACGACGCCGGGCACTGACGCACCGACCGCGGGCGGTCGTCCTACGCGGGCGGCCGCCCGAGGTGCGTCACGAAGATCGCTGTGCCGGGGATCCGAGCGCCGCGCACCGGCCCCCAGCCGCCCCACGTCCGGTCGTGCCCCGCGGGCCACTCCGGCTCGACCAGGCGGTCGAGGACGAAGCCCGCGGCGACCAGCTCGGCCACGTGGTCGCCGAGGGTCCGGTGGTACTCGGCGTAGAGCACCGCGCCCGACTCGCCGATCTCGGCGTAGGGCGTGCGGTCGAAGTAGGAGCGCGTGGCGGTCAGCCCGGCCTCGCCGGGGTCGTCGGGGAACGCCCAGCGGACCGGGTGCGTCACGGCGAACACCCACCGGCCGCCCGGCCGCAGCACGCGGGCCACGGACGCGTGGACGCGGCCGGCGTCGGGCACGAACGGCAGCGCGCCGAAGGCGGTGAACGCGACGTCGAAGGAGGCGTCCGCGAACGGCAGCGCCCGCGCGTCGGCCTGGACGAGCGGGGTGGGCCGCCCGACCGCCGCGTCGTACCGGGCACCGGCCTCGAGCATGCCGGCGGAGACGTCCGTCGCGACGACGTCGACGCCCTCGCCGACGAGCCACCGCGCGCACTGCGCGGCGCCGGCGCCGACCTCGAGCACGCGTGCGCCGGTCAGGTCCCCCAGCAGGCGCGCGTCGGCCTCCCGGAGCCCCTCGGGGCACCAGCAGAAGTCGGCCGGCCCGAGGAACGAGCCGTGCTCGTCGAGGTACTCGTCGGCGTGCGCGTCCCACCAGCGGCGACCCGCGGTGCTTCCGGCGTCCACCGGGACGTCGAGGTAGCCGGCCTCGGCGAGGGAGTCGTCGTCCATAGGACCAGTGTCACCGCTCGGGGGCCGTGCACCTGGATACGCTGGGGGCACGGCAGCCCGAGGACGCGCTCCGATCAAGGACCCCCCGATCAAGGAGTGCCAGCGTGCGAGTCGGACTGCTCACGGGCGGCGGCGACGTCCCCGGCCTGAACGCGGCGATCCGCGCCGTCGTCAAGCGCGGCGAGGGCGAGTACGGCCACACCATCACCGGCTTCCGCAACGGGTGGCGCGGCGTGGTCGACGGGCTCAGCATGCCCCTGTCCCGCGAGGCGATCCGCAACCAGCTCGCGGTCGGCGGGACGCTGCTGGGCACCGCCCGGTACCACCCCCACGCGGACGACGGCGGGCTCGACGCGGTGCTGTCCACGCTCGAGTCGGAGAAGATCGAGGCGCTCATCTGCATCGGCGGCGACGGCACGCTGCACGCCGCGAGCAAGGTGGCCGAGGCCGGGATCCGCATCGTCGCCATCCCCAAGACCATCGACAACGACGTCTGGGGCACGGACCAGTCGATCGGCTTCGACACCGCGGTCTCCATCGCGACCGAGGCCATCGACCGCATCCACACCACGGCGGAGAGCCACAACCGCGTGATGATCGTCGAGGTCATGGGCCGGCACGCCGGCTGGATCGCCGCGACGTCGGGCATCGCCGGGGGAGCCGAGATCGTCCTGGCCCCCGAGGCGCCGTTCGACATCGACAAGATCGAGAAGTTCCTCAAGCACCGGCACCGCGCGCACGCCAGCTTCTCGATCATCGTCGTGGCCGAGGGTGCGGTCCCCGCGCCGGGCACGTCGATGGACTACGAGACGCAGGTGGGCAAGTTCGGCGACATCGTCGCGGGCGCCATCGGTGAGCGGCTGAAGGTGGAGATCGAGCAGCGCACGGGCTTCGACACCCGCGTCGTGGTGCTCGGGCACGTGCAGCGCGGGGGCATCCCCACGCACGTGGACCGGATCCTCGGCTCGCGGTTCGGCGTGGCGGCCATCGACGCCGCCAGCGCGGGGCAGTCGAACGTCATGACGGCGCTGCGCGGCGAGTCCGTGGTGATGGTGCCGCTGAGCGAGGTGGCCGGGAAGGTCAAGTACGTGCCCGACGACCTGCTGGCGGTGGCCCGGGCGCTCGCCTGATCTGCTTTGACCTGCGCATCGTCACCCAGATAGGGTGGACGGCGGTGCCGCGCGCCTTGTTGCGTCGGCGTGTCCTCACTCGTACTGCTCGTGCGAGGGCTCTCTCCGGGGGGTCGAGGCCGTCCCATCGATCGCGATCACCACACGCATGTCACGTGCCGCCGGCACAACGTTCAGCCCGTACAACTTCCCTGTCCGCATCGGAGCCCATCCCTACATGAGCATCACCACCCCCGCGAAGCCCGCCACGCCGCAGGTCGCGATCAACGACATCGGCTCGGCCGAGGACTTCCTCGCCGCGATCGACGCCACCATCAAGTACTTCAACGATGGCGACATCGTCGAGGGCACCATCGTCAAGGTCGACCGCGACGAGGTCCTGCTCGACATCGGTTACAAGACCGAGGGCGTCATCCCCTCCCGTGAGCTGTCCATCAAGCACGACGTGGACCCCGGTGAGGTTGTCAAGGTCGGCGACGCAGTCGAGGCCCTCGTCCTCCAGAAGGAGGACAAGGAAGGCCGGCTGATCCTGTCCAAGAAGCGCGCGCAGTACGAGCGCGCCTGGGGCACGATCGAGAAGATCAAGGAGGAGGACGGCGTCGTCACCGGCACCGTCATCGAGGTCGTCAAGGGCGGCCTCATCCTCGACATCGGTCTGCGCGGCTTCCTGCCCGCGTCGCTGGTGGAGATGCGTCGCGTCCGCGACCTCCAGCCGTACGTCGGCAAGGAGATCGAGGCCAAGATCATCGAGCTCGACAAGAACCGCAACAACGTGGTCCTGTCGCGCCGCGCCTGGCTCGAGCAGACGCAGTCCGAGGTGCGCTCCACCTTCCTGCAGACGCTGCAGAAGGGCCAGGTCCGCCCCGGTGTCGTGTCCTCGATCGTCAACTTCGGTGCGTTCGTGGACCTGGGCGGCGTGGACGGGCTCGTGCACGTCTCCGAGCTGTCCTGGAAGCACATCGACCACCCGTCCGAGGTCGTCGAGGTCGGCCAGGAGGTCACCGTCGAGGTTCTCGACGTCGACTTCGACCGCGAGCGTGTCTCCCTGTCGCTGAAGGCGACGCAGGAGGACCCGTGGCAGGCCTTCGCCCGCACGCACGCCATCGGCCAGGTCGTCCCGGGCAAGGTCACCAAGCTGGTCCCGTTCGGTGCGTTCGTGCGCGTCGAGGACGGCATCGAGGGCCTGGTGCACATCTCGGAGCTGGCCGTGCGCCACGTCGAGATCCCGGAGCAGGTCGTCCAGGTCGGCGACGACGTCTTCGTCAAGGTCATCGACATCGACCTGGAGCGTCGCCGCATCTCGCTGTCGCTCAAGCAGGCGAACGAGGGCTTCGACCCGGCCAGCGAGGACTTCGACCCCGCGCTGTACGGCATGGCGGCGGAGTACGACGAGGCCGGCAACTACAAGTACCCCGAGGGCTTCGACCCGGCCACGAACGAGTGGCTCGAGGGCTTCGAGGCGCAGCGCGAGGTGTGGGAGGCGCAGTACGCGCAGGCCCACGAGCGCTGGGAGGCGCACCGCAAGCAGGTCGCCGACGCCGCGAAGGCCGACGCGGAGGCCGCCAGCGGCGCCGCCGAGGGTGCCACGGCCACGTCGTCGAGCTCGTCGGCCGGCCCGGTGCCGTCCACGTACTCGTCGTCCACCGAGGAGGCCGCGGGCACGCTCGCGTCCGACGAGGCGCTCGCCGCTCTGCGCGAGAAGCTCACGGGTAACTGAACCCACCCGCTCGATGGCCGGTCACCTTCCGAGGTGGCCGGCCATCGGCGTACCTGCCCTCGGCAGGGCAGGATGGGCGGATGCAACGCATCGGTCTGACAGGCGGGATCGCGGCCGGCAAGTCCGTCGCGGCGCGGCGGCTGGGCGAGCTCGGCGCGGTGGTGATCGACTCCGACGTGCTGGCGCGCGAGGCGGTGGCCCCCGGGTCGGCCGGGCTGGACGCGGTCGTCGACGAGTTCGGCGACGGGGTGCTCGCGGCCGACGGGTCCCTGGACCGGGCGGCGCTCGCCGCGATCGTGTTCTCCGATCCCTCGGCGCGCGCCCGGCTCGACGCGATCGTGCACCCGATCGTCCGGCGGCTCTCCGCCGAGCGCGAGGCGTCGTCGGCGGTCACGGACCACGGTGCGGTCGTCGTGCACGACATCCCGCTGCTGGTCGAGACCGGCCAGGCCGACGCGTTCCACGTGCTCGTGGTCGTGCACGCGCCGGCCGTGCTGCGCGTCGAGCGGCTGGTCCGGCTGCGCGGCATGGACCGGGCCGAGGCCGAGGCCCGGGTGTCGGCGCAGGCGAGCGACGACGAGCGCCTGGCCGTCGCGGACGTGGTGCTGGACGGCACGGGCAGCGACGACCACCTGCGCGCGCAGGTCGACGAGCTCTGGGACCGGCTCGCGGTCGAGCGCGCCGACGAGATCGCGGCCGAGACCCCGTGACCCGCGTCCTGCTGACCGGGTTCGGGCCCTTCGAGGGGCAGACCGTGAACGCGTCGTGGCTGGCCGTGCGCGAGGTGGCGGCCTGGTGGACCGGCCCGGCGGAGCTCGAGGTGCGCGAGCTGCCGGTGTCCTTCCGTGGCGCCCGGCAGCAGCTGCGCGTCGCCGTCGCGGAGCTCGAGCCCGACCTGGTGGTGTGCGTCGGGGAGGCGGGCGGCACGTCGGCCGTGCGGGTCGAGCGCGTGGCGGTCAACGTCATCGACGCGCGCATCCCGGACGTCGACGGGTCGGCGCCGGTCGACGTCCCCGTCATCGCGGGCGCGCCCGCCGCGTTCTTCTCGACCCTGCCCGTCAAGGCCGGTGTCGCCGCCGTGCGCGACGCGGGGGTGCCCGTCGAGGTGTCGAACACCGCGGGGCTCTTCGTCTGCAACGCCACCTTCTACGCCCTGCAGCACCTCCTCGCCGGCACCGCCGTGCGCAGCGGGTTCGTGCACGTCCCGCGGACGCGCGCGCAGGTCCGCGACGGCGAGCCGGCGCTCGACACCGTCGACGCCGCGACCGCCGTCCTGGCCGTGCTGCGGGCGTCGCTGTCGACGACCACCGACCTCCGGGCGTCGGAGGGCACCCTCGCGTAGGCCGGGCCCGCACGTGTCGGTGGGGGCACGTACGGTTGTGGCATGCGTCCTGTCACCGACCTCCAGCGGACCGTCGCGCCGTTCGAGGTGATCTCCGAGTACACGCCGTCGGGTGACCAGCCGAAGGCGATCCAGGAGCTGGCGGCCCGCATCAACGCGGGCGAGAAGGACGTGGTGCTGCTCGGCGCCACGGGCACCGGCAAGTCCGCGACCACGGCCTGGCTCATCGAGCAGGTGCAGCGCCCGACGCTGGTGATGGCGCCCAACAAGACGCTCGCCGCGCAGCTGGCCACGGAGTTCCGGGAGCTGCTGCCCAACAACGCCGTCGAGTACTTCGTCTCGTACTACGACTACTACCAGCCCGAGGCGTACATCGCGCAGACGGACACCTACATCGAGAAGGACTCGTCGATCAACGACGAGGTCGAGCGCCTCCGGCACTCGGCGACCAGCTCGCTGCTCACGCGGCGGGACGTCATCGTGGTCGCCTCGGTCAGCTGCATCTACGGCCTGGGCACCCCGCAGGAGTACGTCGACCGCATGGTGACGCTCTCGGTCGGCGACCAGGTGGACCGCGACCAGCTGCTGCGCAAGTTCGTCACCATGCAGTACACCCGCAACGACATGGCGTTCACGCGCGGGACGTTCCGGGTGCGCGGCGACACGGTCGAGATCATCCCGGTGTACGAGGAGCTCGCCATCCGGATCGAGTTCTTCGGCGACGAGATCGAGGCGATCGCGACCCTGCACCCGCTGACCGGCGACGTCGTGCGGTCCGAGAAGCAGATGCACATCTTCCCGGCCACCCACTACGTGGCGGGCCCGGAGCGCATGGAGCGCGCGATCAACGGGATCGAGCTCGAGCTGGAGGAGCGGCTGGCGGAGCTGGAGCGGCAGAACAAGCTGCTCGAGGCCCAGCGGTTGCGCATGCGCACCACGTACGACATCGAGATGATGCGCCAGATCGGCTCCTGCTCGGGCATCGAGAACTACTCGCGGCACATCGACGGCCGCAGCGCGGGCACCGCGCCGAACACGCTGATCGACTACTTCCCCGAGGACTTCCTGCTGGTCATCGACGAGTCGCACGTGACGGTGCCGCAGATCGGGGCGATGTTCGAGGGCGACATGTCGCGCAAGCGGGCCCTCGTGGACCACGGCTTCCGGCTGCCCAGCGCGACCGACAACCGGCCGCTGCGGTGGGAGGAGTTCGTCGAGCGGATCGGCCAGACCGTGTACCTGTCCGCGACGCCCGGCAACTACGAGCTGTCGATCTCGGACGGCGTGGTGGAGCAGATCATCCGGCCCACCGGGCTGGTGGACCCCAAGGTCGTGGTCAAGCCCACGACGGGGCAGATCGACGACCTGCTGGGCGAGATCCACGACCGCGTCGAGAAGGACGAGCGCGTCCTGGTGACCACGCTGACCAAGAAGATGGCCGAGGACCTCACGGACTACTTCCTGGAGAAGGGCGTCCGCGTCCGGTACCTGCACTCCGAGGTGGACACGCTGCGCCGCGTCGAGCTGCTGCGCGAGCTGCGGCTCGGCGAGTACGACGTGCTCGTGGGCATCAACCTGCTGCGCGAGGGGCTCGACCTGCCCGAGGTGTCGCTGGTGGCCATCCTCGACGCCGACAAGGAGGGCTTCCTGCGGTCGGGGCGGTCGCTGATCCAGACCATCGGCCGTGCCGCGCGCAACGTGTCGGGCGAGGTGCACATGTACGCCGACCGGATCACGGACGGCATGGCGCTCGCCATCGAGGAGACCGCCCGCCGGCGCGAGCGCCAGGTCGCGTACAACCTCGAGAACGGCATCGACCCCACGCCGCTGCGCAAGAAGATCGGCGACATCACGGACCTGCTGGCCCGCGAGGACGCCGACACGGCCGAGCTGCTCGGGGGCGGCGGTCGGCAGACCAGCCGCGGCAAGGCACCGGTGCCCGGCTTCGGCTCGAAGAAGGGCGCGCCGCGCGACGAGCGGACCCGCCTCACCGGCGCGGCCGCCGGCGAGCTGGCGGACCTGATCCAGCAGCTGTCGGACCAGATGCACGCGGCGGCGGGCGAGCTCCAGTTCGAGCTGGCCGCGCGCCTGCGCGACGAGATCTCCGGCATGAAGAAGGAGCTGCGGCAGATGCAGGCGGCGACGGCGTAGGAGGGAGCGGTCATGGCGGTCCCCGTCCAGGTGACGTTCGACGCGGCGGACCCGGAGGCGCTCGGCCGGTTCTGGGGCGAGGTGCTCGGCTACGTCGAGCAGCCGCCGCCCGAGGGGTACGCCAGCTGGGACGCGTTCCTCGACTCGATCGGCGCCCCGCCCGAGGACCGCGACTCGACGTACGCGGTGATCGACCCGGACGGTGTCGGCCCGCGGCTGCTGTTCCAGCGGGTGCCCGAGGGCAAGACGGCCAAGAACCGGGTGCACCTCGACGTCGACGTGGGCGCGGGGCTCGACCGCGCGGACCGTCCGGCGCGCTGCCGCCAGAGGGTGGCGGAGCTCGAGCGGCTCGGTGCCACGCAGCTGCGGGTGTTCGAGGGCGAGGAGGGTCCGGGCTCGTTCTGGATCGTCATGGCGGACCCGGAGGGCAACGAGTTCTGCCTGCAGTGACGCCCGCCACGGCGGTCCGGTCGCCCCGCCGGCACGGGCGTGGCCTATGCTTGCCCACGTTGAAGGGGAGTACCCCACACACGATCCCGTCGTCATCACGGACCCGCCCGCGCGGGGCCCGGCTGGATCGGTCCGCGAGAGCACGACGCGGGCGGGGGAGACCTTCGGTACCGAAGCAACTCTCGTACCGGAGGTTCCCGCATGGATGTGTCCGGCTGGGTCTGGGCAGCGACAGCCGTCGGCGTCGTCGGACTGATCGTCTTCGACTTCTTCGCGCACGTACGCACTCCGCACGCCCCGACGTTCCAGGAGTCGGTGCGCTGGTCGATCTTCTACATCGCGCTCGCGCTGGTCTTCGGCGTGGTGGTCGGCATGGTCTGGGGCTGGGGCCCCGGCAGCGAGTACTTCGCCGGGTACGTCACCGAGAAGAGCCTCTCGGTCGACAACCTCTTCGTCTTCCTCATCATCATGACCAAGTTCGCCGTCCCCCGGGAGTACCAGCAGAAGGTCCTGCTGGTTGGCGTGGTCATCGCGCTGGTGCTCCGGACGATCTTCATCCTGGCCGGCGCGGCGGCGATCGAGCAGTTCTCGTGGGTGTTCTACATCTTCGGCCTGTTCCTGGTGTACACGGCGGTGAAGCTGGCGCGTGAGCACCACGACGCCGCGCACCCGGACCCGCGCGAGGAGCGTGACGGCCTCGCGGTGCGGATGCTCAAGCGCGTGCTGCCGACCACGAACGAGTACCACGGCGACCGGCTGACGGTGAAGATCGACGGCAAGCGGTTCCTCACGCCGATGCTCGTGGTGATGGTCGCGATCGGCTCGACCGACATCCTGTTCGCGCTCGACTCGATCCCGGCGATCTACGGGCTGACCGAGGAGCCGTACATCGTCTTCACGGCGAACGCGTTCGCGCTGCTCGGCCTGCGGCAGCTGTACTTCCTCATCGGCGGGCTGCTCGAGCGGCTGGTGTACCTGTCGCAGGGCCTCGCCGTCATCCTCGGCTTCATCGGCCTGAAGCTGGTGCTGCACGCGCTGCACGTCAACGAGCTGCCGTTCATCAACAACGGTGAGCCCGTCGAGTGGGCCCCCGAGATCCCCATCTGGCTGTCGCTGACCGTCATCCTCGGCACCCTCGCGGTCGCCACGGTGGCCAGCCTGCTGAAGACCCGCAACGACGAGCGCATCGCCTCGTCCACCGAGAGCTGAGGACACCCTCGTGCACGTCGACTCCCTCGTCTGGATCGTCTCGCTCGGCCTGGCCGGCGCGCTGCTGGTGGTCGACGTCGCCGTCGTCGGCCGGCGGCCGCACGTGCCGACGCGGGCCGAGTGCCTGCGCTACCTCGCGTTCTACCTGGGCCTCGCGGTCGCGTTCGGGCTCTGGGTGTGGGCGCACTGGGGGGCCGAGTACGCGGGCCAGTTCTACGCCGGCTGGCTCACCGAGTACTCGCTGTCGGTGGACAACCTGTTCGTGTTCCTGCTGATCATGGGCAAGTTCGCGGTGCCGCGGGCCTACCAGCAGACCGCCTTGCTGATCGGCATCATCCTGGCGCTCGTGCTCCGCGGGATCTTCATCTGGGCGGGCGCCGCGGTCATCGACGCGTTCAGCTGGATCTTCTACCTGTTCGGCGCGTTCCTCGTCTACACGGCCTGGAAGGTCGGGCGCGAGGGCGAGGCCGGCGACGACGACGAGTTCCACCCGCCGCTCCTGCTGCGGATCGTGCAGCGGGTCTTCCCGGCCACGCCGGAGTACCACGGCGTGAAGCTCACGGTGGTCCAGGGCGGCCGCCGGCTCATGACGCCGATGTTCGTCGTGCTCGTGGCCCTCGGCGCCACGGACCTGCTGTTCGCGTTCGACTCGATCCCGGCGATCTTCGGCCTGACCAGCGAGCCGTACCTGGTGCTCATGGCCAACCTGTTCGCGCTCATGGGGCTGCGCCAGCTGTACTTCCTGCTGGGCGACCTGCTCAAGCGCCTGGTCTACCTGAACATCGGGCTCGCGGTCCTGCTGGGCTTCATCGGCGTCAAGCTCGTGCTCCACGCGCTGCACGAGAACGAGGTGCCGTTCATCAACGGCGGCGAGCCCGTGGCGTGGGCGCCGGACATCCCGATCTGGCTCTCGCTGGTGACGATCGTGGCGATCCTCACGGTCACCGCCGTGGCGAGCCTGCTCAAGGTCCGCTTCGAGCGCATCGAGGAGCCGGCACCGGTGGCCGACGAGGCGCCGCAGGACTGACCGGGTGCCATCCATGCGGGTGCGACCGCCGTGGATCGAAGACGCGGCACCGCGCCGGGCATGACGTACGCCAGCGACCTGACCGATGAGCGGTGCAGGTCAGGAGTTACGATCGCCGGCGTGGCAGGAGACGTGACCTACGCGTTCGGCATGCTCCTCCGGCTGGCTACGACCGAGCAGGGTGGGCGGCAGACAGCGATCAGCGGCGGCGCTGGTCGGGGCGAGAAGTTCACGTACCGGCCGAACTGGGGGCTGCCGCACATGTCGGCGCCAGAGCAGACCGGCGCACCCGTCCTCGCGTTCTCGAGGGAGAAGGTCGAGCCAGGCGACCAGGTGCATGTCGTGATCGTGCCGCCCTACCCATGGATGGTGTCCGAGTGGGGCCGTGTCAACATCGGTGACGAGCTGCCGATGTACGAGGGCCCGCGCGTCTGCGGTCACGGACAGGTGCTGTGGCGGTGCGACACCCAGTTGCCGCTGCCCGAACAGGACGAAGAGCTGTTCCGCGCGTGGGTGCTCGCCCCGGCAACCTTCGACGTTCTGGACTGACCAACCCGACGCCGGCCGCGCCGAGCGCGCCGGCAGTTGAGGCCGTCAGGCGTCGGCGGCCCACGGGCCGAGCACGAGCTCCCAGGCGCGCACGTCGGCGTCGGCGACGAGCCCCTCGCGCGCGAACGGGTCGGCCGCGAGCACGGCGTCGACGGACGCCCGGTCGTCGGCCCGGAAGACGAGGAGCGCGCCCGGGTCGCCGTCGGCGTACGGGCCCGAGACCAGCAGGGTCCCGCTCTCGGCCAGGCCGGACAGGTAGGCGCGGTGCTCGGCACGGAACCGGTCGCGCACGTCCGCGCGCTCGTCGTAGGTGTAGCGGACGGCATAGATGGGCACGGCGTCATCCTGCCCGAGCCGGTGGCAGAGTGCTGACATGGCCCGCACGCTGCGCACGCTGCTCACCGCCGACCTGCTCGACCGGATCCACGAGCGCGCACCGGTCCACGACCGGGAGAACACGTTCCCGCACGACGACCTGGCGGAGCTCGTCGCCGCCGGCTACCTGGCGGCCTTCGTGCCCGAGTCGCTGGGCGGGGCGGGTCTGACGCTCGAGGAGGTCGCGCGCGAGCAGGCCCGGCTGGCCGCCGCCGCGCCGGCCACCGCCCTCGCCGTCAACATGCACCTGGTGGTCACCGGGCTGGCCGCCCTGCTGGTGGGCCGCGGGGACGACTCGGTGGAGTTCGTGCTGCGCGACGCCGCGGCGGGGGAGATCTTCGCGTTCGGCAACTCCGAGGCCGGCAACGACCTGGTCATGTTCGGCTCGCGCACCCGCGCGGAGCGTCAGCCCGACGGCGCCTATCGGTACACGGGCACCAAGATCTTCACCTCGCTGGCCCCGGTGTGGACCCGGCTGGCCACGTTCGGTCTCGACGACTCCGACCCGGACGACCCGCGCCTGGTGCACGGCGTGGTGTCGCGTGCCGACGGCGGGATCGAGACCCGCGACGACTGGGACACGCTCGGCATGCGCGCGACGCAGTCGGCGACGACCGTGCTCGACGGCGCGCTGGCGCCGGCGGACCGGGTGTACCGCTCGTTGCCCCCCGGTCCGAGCGCCGACCCGTTCGTGTTCGCGCTGTTCGCGGTCTTCGAGATCCTGCTGGGCGCGGTCTACACCGGCATCGGCCGCCGGGCGATCGAGCTGGGCGTCGCGGCGGCGCAGCGCCGGACGTCGATGAAGTACGACGGCCGCTCGTACGCCCAGGACCCCGACATCCGCTGGCGGATCGCCGACGCCGTGCTCGCGCAGGACGGCGCCGAGCTGCAGGTGTTCGCGCTCGCCCGGGACGTCGACGAGCAGGTGGACCACGGGAGCCGCTGGTTCGCGCAGCTGGTCGGGCTCAAGGTCCGCGCGACGGAGTCGGCCCGGGTCGTGGTGGACGACGCGATCCGCGTGTCCGGCGGCGGGTCGTACTTCAGCGGGAACGAGCTCGGGCGGCTGTACCGGGACGTCCTCGCCGGCATGTTCCACCCGTCCGACGACGAGTCCGCCCACGCGACGGTCGCCACGTCGGTGCTGGGACCTCCGGAGGCCTGACGTGGAGCTGCCCGACGTCCTGGACCTGACCCGTGTGCGCGTGCGGGCGCTGCGCGAGGACGACTGGGCGCTCGACCACGCCCTGTCCCGGGTGGCGGACGTGCCGCGGTGGACGTACTACCCGGCCGAGGTGGGCGTCGCCGAGGCGCGCCAGCGGGTGGCCCGCAGCCTCGCGCTCCGGGCCGACGGCCGGGGCGGTCGCTTCGTCGTCGAGCGGGACGGCACCGCGCTCGGCACGATCGGGGTGGCCCTGCGCGTCGACGGTCCGTACGTCTACTACGCGTTCCTGCCGCTGGGGCGTGGGCAGGGGCTGGCGACGGAGGCGGTGCGGGCGGTCGCGGCCTGGGCGCTCGAGCACGGGTCGGCCCCCGTGCACGCGCTGACCATGGTGGACAACACGGCGAGCGAACGGGTGCTGGAGCGCGCCGGCTTCGCCCGCGGCGGGCTCGAGGTGGAGCCGGACGGGGTCACGGTCACGCGGTGGTCCCTGGCACGCGACGCACAACCTACTCACAAGTAACTTACGCAAGCGTAGGTTACGATCGGAGCATGACCACCGTGGGACCAGACCGTCCGTCCGCCGCCTCCACAGGCGCGCCGCGGGAGGTGGAGATCCCCGACGAGCCGCTCTCCGCGGCGCTGGACCGCGCCGCGCAGCGGTGGCCCGACCGCACGGCCGTGGACTTCCTCGGTGCGGCGACGACGTACAGCGAGCTGGCCGACGCCGTCGCCCGCGGCGCGCAGGTGCTGCTCGACCTCGGGGTGCGTCCCGGCGACCGCGTGGCGCTGGTGATGCCCAACTGCACCGGGCACGTGGTCGCGTTCTACGCGGCGCTGCGGATCGGCGCGGTCGTCGTCGAGCACAACCCGACCTACAGCGCCGGGGAGCTCGCCCACCAGCTGGCGGACTCGGGTGCGGTCGTGGCGCTGGTGTGGGAGAAGGCCGTGCCGCGCGTCCTGGAGTCGCTGCCGCGCACCGCGCTCAAGGCGGTCGTCGCCGTCGACCTCGCGGCCGACCTGCCCCGGGGCACCCGGCTGGCGCTGCGCCTGCCGCTGCCCAGCGCGCGGAAGGCGCGCGCGGCGATGTGCGGGAAGGTGCCGCCCGCGTTCCCGATGTGGCACCGGCTCGTCGCCCGCGCAACGCCGCTCGCGGCGGACCATCTCGCGCCCTCCTCGTCCGACGTCGCGCTCCTGCAGTACACCGGGGGCACCACGGGGACGCCGAAGGGCGCGATGCTCACGCACCGCAACCTCGTCGCGAACGCGGTCCAGGGGCAGGCGTGGACCGGCGCGACGCCCGGGGCCGAGGTGGTCTACGGCGTGCTCCCGTTCTTCCACGCGTTCGGGCTGACCCTGTGCCTCAGCTACGCGATGCGGGTGGGCGCCACGCTCGTGGCCTTCCCGTCGTTCGACCCGGCCCGGGTGCTCGCGACGCAGAAGCGCCTGCCGGGCACCTTCCTGCCGGCGGTCCCGCCGATGCTCGACCGGCTGGCAGCGGCGGCGCGCGCGTCCGGGGCGGACCTGCGCTCGTTCCGGTACGCGATCTCCGGCGCGATGGCGCTGCCGTCGGCGACCGCCCAGGCGTGGGAGGACGTCACCGGGGGGCTGGTCATCGAGGGCTATGGCATGACGGAGACGTCGCCTGTCGCGCTGGGCAACCCGCTCACCGACGCCCGCCGGCCCGGCACCCTCGGCCTGCCGTTCCCCAGCACGAGCATCCGCGTGGTCGACCCGGCGGACGTCACGCGCGACGTCGAGCCGGGCGAGCGCGGCGAGCTGCTGATCCGGGGGCCGCAGGTGTTCGCGGGGTACTGGCAGCGGCCGGACGAGACCGCGGAGCAGCTGCTCGAGGACGGCTGGCTGCGCACCGGAGACATCGTCACGGTCGACGGGACGGGCTGGGTGGAGCTCGTCGACCGCATCAAGGAGGTCATCGTCAGCGGCGGGTTCAAGGTGTACCCCTCGCAGGTGGAGGACCACCTGCGCGGCATGCCCGGCGTGGCCGACGTGGCCGTCGTGGGCGTCCCCGGGGGCGACCTGGGCGAGACGGTGGTCGCCGCGGTGGTGCTGGAGCCGGGCGCCCGGGGGATCGACCTCGAGGCCGTGCGCGCGTGGGGCGAGCGGCACCTGGCCCGGTACGCGCTGCCGCGCCGGCTCGTCGTGCTCGAGGACCTGCCCCGGTCGCAGGTGGGCAAGGTGCTGCGCCGCGTGGTGCGCGAGTCGGTGCTCGAGGGCTGACCCTCACCAGCCCCGGGCACGCCACTCGGCCAGGTGCGGGCGCTCGGCGCCGAGGGTCGTGCCGCGGCCGTGGCCCGGGTACACGCGGGTGTCGTCGCCGAACCGGTCGAACAGCCGGGCCGAGACGTCGTCGAACAGCCGGGTGAACGCCTCGGGGCTCTGCGTGGCGCCGACGCCCCCGGGGAACAGCGAGTCGCCGGTGAACAGGTGCACCCGGCCGCCGGGCTCCGTGTAGGCGAGCGCGACGGACCCGGGGGTGTGCCCGCGCAGGCCGATGACGTCCAGCACGAGCTCACCGAGCGCGAGCCTGTCCCCGTCGTGCAGGCGCCGCCGGATCCGGATGTCGGTCGCCTCCGTGATCGCCTCGGCGTCGTCGGCGCCCGCGGCCGCGGTCGCCCCGGTGACGGCGACCACCGAGGCCAGCGCGCGGAGGTGGTCGGGGTGCCGGTGGGTCGTGACGACCGCGTCGAGGCGACCCGTGCCCTCCTGGACGAGGGCGAGCAGCCGGTCCGGGTCGTCAGCGGCGTCGACCAGCAGCTGCGACCCGTCGGCGCGGCACGTCAGCAGGTAGGCGTTGTTGTCCATCGGGCCCACGGCGACCTGGCGGATCTCGAGCTCGTCGAGGACCTGCGTCTCCGTCATCGGCGGGCCCTCTCGAGCGCCAGGTCGTGGCTGTGCACCGCACGCACGAGGGCCAGGTGGGAGAGCGCCTGCGGCAGGTTGCCCGCCATCCGCCGGCCGACGGGGTCGTACTGCTCCGCCAGCAGGCCGACGTCGTTGGCCAGCCCGACCAGGATGTCGAGCACCTTGGTCGACGCGTCCACCTCGTCCGCGCGCGCGAGGGCGTCGGCCAGCCAGAAGGAGCAGGCCAGGAACGCGTGCTCGTCGCCGGCGACGCCGTCGTCGGTGTGCTCCGTGCGGTAGCGGCGCAGCAGCCCGGGGGAGACCTCCAGCTCGGCGCGGATCGTGGCGAGGGTCGCGACGATCCGCGGGTCGTCCGCCGGCAGGAAGCCGACCTGCGTCATCTGCAGCAGGGCGGCATCGGTGTGCGCGGCGCCGTAGGACTGCACGAACGTCCCCCGCTCGGCGTCCCACGCGTGCGCCAGGACGTCCGCGTGGATGGCGTCGCGCTCGTCGCGCCACCGGTCGAGCGGTGCGTCGAAGCCGTGCTTCTCGACGGCCCGGACCGCGCGGTCGACCGCCGCCCAGGACATGACCTTCGAGTGCGTGAAGTGCCGCGGGTCGCCGCGCACCTCCCAGATCCCGCGGTCGGGCTCCCGCCACCGGGTCAGCAGGTGGTCGACGAGGCGCCGCTGCAGGGACCACGTGTCGGCGGTCTCCTCGAGCCCCGCGTCGCGCGCCATCTCGAGCGCGCACATGACCTCGCCGAGGACGTCGTTCTGCACCTGGCCGACCGCGGCGTTGCCCACCCGGACCGGACGCGAGCCCGCGTAGCCGGCGAGGTGGTCGAGCTCGCGCTCGGGCAGGTCTCGGCCGCCGTCCACCCGGTACATGATCTGCAGGTCCGCGGGGTTCCCGGCGACCGCCCGCAGCAGCCAGTCGCGCCACTGCGTCGCCTCGTCCGAGTACCCGTGCTCCAGCAGCGCCTCGAGGGTCATGGCGGCGTCGCGCAGCCAGCTGAAGCGGTAGTCCCAGTTGCGCTCACCCCCGAAGTCCTCGGGCAGCGACGTCGTGGCGGCGGCGACGATGCCGCCCGTCTCGGAGTCCGTGAGCAGGCGCAGCACGAGCAGCGAGCGCACGACGGCCGCGCGGTACGAGCCGTCGTACGCGCAGCTGCGCGCCCACAGCCCCCACTCGATGCGCGTGACGTCCAGGCGGTCCTCGATGGTCAGGCGGGGCGGGACCGGGTCCCAGGAGCGCGTCCACGTGAGCGCCAGCTCGACCGACTCGCCCGCGTGCAGCGTGAAGCGGTCCGCGTGCCGCCTGCCGTCCGGCGAGGGCAGCCGGTCGCCGCGCAGCACCAGCGAGTCGGGCCCCGCGATCGCCCGGATCGCGTCGTCGCCCGCGGCGTCCGTGAGGCGGTGCACCCACGGCTCGACCCGGCCGTACCCGAACCGCACGACCCACTCGTGCTCGACCTCGACCGAGCCGTCCGTGCACACCAGGCGCCGCACCAGGTCGGAGCGACCGTCGCCCAGCGGCATCGTCTCCTGCGCCACGGCCGTGCCCGTCGCGGTCACGTAGGTGGTCTCCAGGACGAACGAGTCGTCCAGGTACCGGCGCGTCACGGCCGTGGCGTCGCGGACCGTGAGCAGCCACCGGCCGTTGTCCGGGGTGCCGAGCAGGCGCGCGAACGACGCGGCCGAGTCGAAGGCGGGCAGGCACATCCAGTCGATCGAGCCGCGGCGCGAGACGAGCGCGGCGGTCTTCCCGTCGCCGAGCACGGCGTAGTCCTCGATCGGCACCAGCGGGGGGTCGACGGCGGCGTCGGGTCTGTCCACGAGCCGAGCATCGCACGGCGGGACGGTCGCACGCCGGGCGGGCTGTGCGTTCGCTCACGTCGAACAGATGTGCGATTGTCGGTGGCGCCACGTAGACTCCCCGCCGTGAACGAACGACTGGTGGTGCAGGGCGCCCGCGAGCACAACCTTCGGAACGTCGACCTCGATCTGCCGCGCGACAAGCTCATCGTCTTCACCGGGCTGTCGGGGTCGGGGAAGTCGTCCTTGGCGTTCGACACGATCTTCGCGGAGGGGCAGCGCCGGTACGTCGAGTCGCTGTCGGCGTACGCGCGCCAGTTCCTCGGGCAGATGGACAAGCCCGACGTCGACTTCATCGAGGGCCTCTCGCCCGCGGTGTCGATCGACCAGAAGTCGACCAACCGCAACCCGCGCTCGACGGTCGGCACCATCACCGAGGTCTACGACTACCTGCGCCTGCTGTACGCGCGCGCCGGGACGCAGTACTGCCCGGTCTGCGGCGAGCGCGTGACGGCCCAGACGCCGCAGCAGATCGTGGACCGCCTGCTCGAGCTGCCCGAGGGCACGCGCTACCAGGTGCTCGCGCCGGTGGTCCGCGGCCGCAAGGGCGAGTACGCGGACCTGTTCAAGGAGCTGCAGGGCAAGGGGTTCGCGCGCGCCCGCGTCGACGGCGAGGTCGTGCAGCTGACCGACCCGCCCACGCTCGAGAAGAAGCTCAAGCACGACATCGAGGTGGTCATCGACCGCCTCGTGTCGCGCGAGGGCGTGCAGCGCCGGCTGACCGACTCGGTCGAGACCGCGCTCGGCCTCGCCGGCGGCCTGCTGGTGGTCGAGCTGGTCGACGCGGACATCGACGACCTCAACCGTGAGCGCCGGTTCTCCGAGCACCGCGCCTGCCCCAACGACCACGTGCTGGCTCTCGACGAGATCGAGCCCCGGACCTTCTCGTTCAACGCGCCGTACGGTGCGTGCCCGGAGTGCACCGGCATCGGCTCCCGGCTCGAGGTGGACCCCGACCTGGTCATCCCGGACGAGGACCTGTCCCTCGACGACGGCGCGGTCGCCCCGTGGTCGCAGATCTCCAGCGAGTACTTCGCCCGCGTGCTCAGCGCGCTCGCCGCGGACATGGGCTTCTCCACGTCGGTGCCGTGGCGCGCCCTGCCGCAGCGGGCCAAGGACGCGGTCCTGCACGGTCAGAACCACGAGGTCAAGGTCCGGTACAAGAACCGCTGGGGCCGCGAGCGGCAGTACTCGACGGGCTTTGAGGGCGTCATCACGTTCCTCGAGCGCCGGCACAACGAGACGGACTCGGACTGGAGCAAGGAGAAGTACGAGGCCTTCATGCGCGAGGTCCCGTGCCCGGTCTGCGAGGGCGCGCGGCTCAAGCCCGAGGTGCTCGCGGTCCGCGTGGGCGGCAAGTCGATCGCCGAGGTGTGCGCCCTGCCCATCCGCGAGGCGCGGGGCTTCCTCGACGCCCTCGAGCTGGGCGAGCGCGAGCGCGCGATCGCCACGCAGGTGCTCAAGGAGATCCAGGCGCGGCTCGGGTTCCTGCTCGACGTCGGCCTCGACTACCTGTCGCTGACCCGCCCGGCGGCGACGCTGTCCGGCGGCGAGGCGCAGCGCATCCGGCTGGCGACGCAGATCGGCTCCGGCCTGGTCGGCGTGCTCTACGTGCTCGACGAGCCGAGCATCGGCCTGCACCAGCGCGACAACCGCCGGCTGATCGACACGCTGACCCGCCTGCGTGACCTGGGCAACACGCTGATCGTCGTCGAGCACGACGAGGACACCATCCGCACGGCGGACTGGATCGTCGACATCGGCCCCGGGGCCGGCGAGCACGGCGGGCGGGTCGTCCACTCGGGCGACCTGGCCGGCCTGCTGTCGTCCGCGGAGTCGGTGACGGGTGCCTACCTGTCCGGTCGCCGGAGCATCCCGATGCCGAACGTGCGGCGGCCCACGGACAAGAAGCGCGAGCTCACGGTGGTCGGCGCGCGCGAGCACAACCTGCAGGGCATCGACGTGTCCTTCCCGCTCGGCGTGCTCACCGCGGTCACGGGCGTCTCGGGCTCGGGCAAGTCCACCCTGGTCAACGCCATCCTCTACACGGTGCTGGCCAACGAGCTCAACGGTGCCCGGCAGGTCGCCGGGCGGCACAAGCGCGTGACCGGTCTCGAGCACCTCGACAAGGTCGTCCACGTGGACCAGGGGCCGATCGGCCGCACCCCGCGGTCCAACCCCGCGACGTACACGGGCGTGTGGGACCACGTGCGCCGGCTGTTCGCGGAGACCACCGAGGCCAAGGTCCGCGGCTACACGCCCGGTCGGTTCTCGTTCAACGTCAAGGGCGGGCGCTGCGAGGCCTGCTCGGGCGACGGCACGCTGAAGATCGAGATGAACTTCCTGCCGGACGTCTACGTCCCGTGCGAGGTCTGCCACGGCGCGCGCTACAACCGCGAGACGCTCGAGGTGCACTTCAAGGGCAAGACGGTGGCCGACGTGCTCAACATGCCGATCGAGGAGGCCGCGGAGTTCTTCGCCGCCGTGCCCGCGATCTCCCGGCACCTGCGCACCCTGGTCGACGTCGGGCTCGGCTACGTGCGGCTCGGCCAGCCGGCCCCGACCCTGTCGGGCGGCGAGGCGCAGCGCGTCAAGCTCGCGGCGGAGCTGCAGCGCCGCTCGACCGGGCGGACCATCTACGTGCTCGACGAGCCCACCACGGGTCTGCACTTCGAGGACATCCGCAAGCTGCTCGGGGTGCTCCAGTCCCTCGTGGACAAGGGCAACTCCGTCATCGTCATCGAGCACAACCTCGACGTGATCAAGAACGCCGACTGGGTCATCGACATGGGCCCCGAGGGCGGCAGCGGCGGCGGCCTGGTCATCGCCGAGGGCACGCCGGAGCACGTGGCCTCGGTCGAGGCGAGCCACACGGGCCGGTTCCTCGCCGAGGTGCTCGAGCCGGTCGCGCAGCCGGTCAAGCGCCGGGTGGTCAAGCAGCGGGTCCCGGCCTGACGTCCGAGAAGGTCAGGTCGCGACGGCCATCCGGACCGGGACCGGCTCGTGCCGGACGGGGAAGTTCACCGAGCGCGAGATGAAGCAGTGCTCGTGCGCCTGGTGGTGGATCCGGCCCAGCACGGCGTCGGTGACGGCGCCGCCGTCGGGCAGGTGCGCGCCGGGGGCCACGGTCACGCGGGGACGCAGGACGACCTCGCGGAACTGCCCGTGGCCCGCGGCCTCGATGCGCATGGTGCCGATCGCCTGGTCCTCGTACCCGACCACCACCACGCCGGCGGCCGCGGCGAGGTGCAGGAACCACAGCATGTGGCACTGCGCGAGCGCGCTGACCAGCAGCTCCTCCGGGTTGTACCGGGTGGGGTCGCCGCGGAAGGCGGGGTCCGACGAGCCCAGCAGCGGGGGCTTCGAGCCGATCCGCACCTCGTGGTCGCGGCTGTACGCGGTGTAGCTCGACGTCCCGGAGGCGCCGGCGCCGGTCCAGGTGATGTCGACGGAGTACGTGTGGAGGGGGCCCATCGCCCCACGGTAGCGGCGACCGGTCGCCCGCGGGCGGCTGCGGCGGTCCTGGGCGTCGGTGGCGCGAACTAGGCTCGAACCCATGGCCGATCCCGCCACGTACCGTCCCGCCCCGGGGGAGATCCCGGACTCGCCGGGCGTCTACCGCTTCCGCGACGAGCACGGCCGCGTCATCTACGTCGGCAAGGCCAAGAGCCTGCGTTCCCGGCTGTCCAGCTACTTCCAGGACCTGTCCGGCCTGCACCAGCGCACGCAGCAGATGGTCACCACGGCCGCGTCCGTGCAGTGGACGGTCGTCGGCACCGAGGTCGAGGCGCTCGCGCTGGAGTACTCGTGGATCAAGGAGTTCGACCCCCGGTTCAACGTGAAGTACCGGGACGACAAGTCGTACCCGTACCTCGCGGTGACCATGGCCGACGAGTTCCCGCGCATCCAGGTCATGCGGGGGGCCAAGCGCAAGGGCACGCGGTACTTCGGCCCCTACGCGCACGCGTGGGCCATCCGGGAGACGGTCGACCTGCTGCTGCGGGTGTTCCCGGTCCGGACGTGCTCCGCGGGCGTGTTCAAGCGGGCCCACCAGCAGGGCCGGCCCTGCCTGCTGGGGTACATCGACAAGTGCTCGGCGCCGTGCGTCGGCCGCATCTCGCCCGACGACCACCACCAGCTCGCCCAGGACTTCTGCGACTTCATGGCCGGCGACACCGCGAAGTTCACGCGCCGCCTGACGCAGCGCATGAAGGAGGCGGCGAACGAGCTGGACTACGAGCGGGCCGCCCGCCTGCGCGACGACATCGCGACCCTGGAGCGGGCCACCGAGAAGAACGCGGTGGTCCTGGCCGACGGCACGGACGCGGACATCTTCGCGCTGTCCGGCGACGAGCTGGAGGCCGCGGTCCAGGTCTTCCACGTGCGCGACGGGCGTATCCGCGGCCAGCGCGGCTGGGTCGTCGAGAAGGTCGAGGACGTCACCGACGCGGAGCTCGTCGAGCACCTGCTGCAGCAGATCTACGGCAACGAGGCGTCGGGTGACGGCGACCCGGGCTCGTCGGCCGTCCCGCGCGAGGTGCTGGTCCCCGTGCTGCCCCCGGACGTCGACCAGGTGCAGGCCTGGCTCACCGGCCTGCGCGGCAGCAGGGTGTCGGTCCGGGTGCCGCAGCGCGGCGACAAGCGCGAGCTCGCCGAGACGGTGCACCGCAACGCCGAGCACGCGCTGGTCCTGCACCGCACGCGCCGCGCGGGGGACCTCACCACCCGCAGCCAGGCCCTGCAGGAGATCCAGGAGGCGCTGGACCTGCCGTCGGCCCCGCTGCGGATCGAGTGCTACGACGTGTCCCACAACCAGGGCACGTACCAGTCGGCGTCCATGGTGGTGTTCGAGGACGGCCTGGCGCGCAAGAGCGAGTACCGGCTGTTCACGGTCCGCGGCCCCGAGGGCCAGGGCGCGCGCGACGACACGGCGGCGATGCACGAGGTCATCACCCGGCGGTTCCGCCGCTACCTGGCCGACCGGGCGGACGCGCGCGACGTCGAGCTGGGCACCGGCGACGACGACGACGACCAGCCGCTGCGGTCCGGTCCCATCGACGAGGTGACGGGCAAGCCGGTGCGGTTCGCGTACCCGCCCAACCTCGTCGTGGTCGACGGCGGTCCGCCGCAGGTGGCCGCGGCCGCCGCGGCGATGGCCGAGCTCGGCATCGACGACGTCGCGCTGTGCGGGCTGGCCAAGCGGCTGGAGGAGGTCTGGCTGCCGGGGGAGGAGTACCCGGTGATCCTGCAGCGCAGCTCCGAGGGCCTCTACCTGCTGCAGCGGCTGCGGGACGAGGCGCACCGGTTCGCCATCACGGCGCACCGCAAGCGCCGCAGCAAGGGCATGACGACCTCGGTGCTGGACGGCGTGCCCGGCCTGGGCCCCGCGCGCCAGGCGGCGCTGCTGCGCCACTTCGGCTCGGTCAAGCGGCTGCGCGCGGCGTCGGTCGAGGAGATCGCGTCGGTGCAGGGGATGGGGGACCGCACCGCGGCGGCCGTGGTCGCGGCGCTGGCCGCCCCGGGAGTGGCGGCGGCTCCGGCGACCGAGTCGGCTGGCATGCTGGACGCATGAGCGACGAGCCTTCGCCGATCACGGTGCCCGCCGGGATCCCCGCCCTCGAGGCGGCCACCGAGGCGCCCCACCTGAGCCAGCCGCAGGTCCTCATCATCACCGGCATGTCGGGAGCCGGCCGCACGCGTGCCGCCGCCGTGCTCGAGGACCTCGACTGGTACGTGATCGACAACCTCCCGGCCCAGATGCTCACCCACCTGGTCGGCATGCTGACCAGCGGTCCCGCGGGCGCCGGCGCGCAGCGGCTCGCCGCCGTGATCGACGTGCGCGGCCGCGAGTTCTTCCGCGACCTGTCGCCGGTGCTCCAGGGCCTGCGCGAGTCGGGCGTCGAGTACCGGATCCTGTTCCTCGACGCCTCGGACGAGGTGCTGGTCCGGCGCTTCGAGCAGGTCCGACGCCCGCACCCGCTGCAGGGTCAGGGTCGGATCCTCGACGGGATCGCCGAGGAGCGCGCCATCCTGGCCGACCTGCGCGAGCGCGCGGACACCGTGATCGACACCTCCGAGCTCAACGTGCACGACCTCGCGCGCGAGGTGCGGGCCGTCGTGGCCGCGGGCGCCGAGGACGTGCTGCGGATCTCGGTCGTGTCGTTCGGCTTCAAGTACGGGCTCCCGCTGGACGCCGACCACGTGGTGGACATGCGCTTCCTGGCCAACCCGTACTGGATCACCGAGCTGCGGCACCTGACGGGCCGGGATGCCCCCGTGCGCGACTACGTGCTCGGCCTGCCGGGCGCGGTGACGTTCATCGAGCGGTACGTCGACGCGCTCGAGCCGGTGCTGGCCGGGTACCTCAACGAGGAGAAGCGGTACGTGACCATCGCGGTCGGCTGCACCGGCGGCAAGCACCGCTCGGTCGCCGTCAGCGAGGCGATCGCTGCGAGGTTGCGCGAGCGGGGGCACCTCGTCTCCGTGTCGGCCCGCGACCTCGGCAAGGAATGAGGGCGGCCGCGCCGGCCGTCGTCGCACTGGGTGGTGGTCACGGCCTGTCGGCGTCCCTGTCGGCCCTGCGCCTCATGACCGACCGGATCACCGCGGTGGTGACCGTCGCGGACGACGGCGGGTCCTCGGGCCGGCTGCGCGACGAGCTCGGCGTGCTGCCGCCCGGTGACCTGCGGATGGCGCTCGCCGCGCTGTGCGACGACTCCGACTGGGGCCGGACCTGGCGCGACGTGCTGCAGCACCGGTTCAGCTCGACGGGCGACCTGGACCAGCACGCCGTGGGGAACCTGCTGATCGTCGCCCTCTGGGAGCTGCTGGGCGACACGGTCGAGGGCCTCGACTGGGTGGGCAAGCTGCTGGGCGCGCGCGGCCGGGTGCTGCCGATGGCCTCGGTGCCGCTGCTGATCGAGGCGGACGTGGTCGACGCCTCCGGGGCGAGCCGGCGCGTCGTCGGGCAGAGCGCGGTCGCGGTCACCACGGGCACCATCGCGCAGGTGCGGCTCGAGCCGGCCGACCCGCCGGCGTGCCCGGAGGCCGTCGCGGCCGTGGAGGCCGCCGACTGGGTGGTCCTCGGCCCGGGGTCCTGGTACACGTCTGTGCTGCCGCACCTGCTGGTGCCGGGGCTGCGGGACGCGCTGGGCCGCACGAGGGCCCGCACGATCGTCACGCTCAACCTCGCGTCGGGTGAATCGGGCGAGACGGCGGGCATGAGCGCGGACCAGTACCTCGAGGTGCTGCGGGTGCACGCGCCGGAGCTGCGGATCGACGCGGTCGTGGCGGACCCGTCGGCCGTCGAGGACGTCGCGGCGCTGGCCGCCCGGAGCGCGGACCTGGGCGCACGCCTTCTCCTGCGGCAGGTCAGCCGCGGCGACGGCACCGCGCGGCACGACCCGCTGCGGCTCGCCGGGGCCTACTCGGACGTGCTGGACGGCTTCCTCGGCGACGTCGGGACGCGGGCGAAGCCACCCGAGTAGGTGACGAGAGCGGTCCCAGGCGAGCGTCCGGCAATGGCAGGATGCAGCCATGGCGTTGACGGCACAGGTGAAGGACGAGCTCGCCCGTCTGAAGGTGGACAAGACGTCCTCGCGGAAGGCCGAGGTCTCGGCCACCCTGAGGTTCGCGGGTGGGTTGCACATCATCTCGGGTCGGATCGTCATCGAGGCCGAGCTGGACACGGGCATCGCGGCCCGTCGTCTGCGGCAGGCGATCGCCGAGGTGTACGGGCACGAGAGCGAGATCATCGTCGTGTCCGGCGGCGGCCTGCGCCGGGGGAGCCGGTACGTGGTCCGCGTGGTCAAGGACGGCGAGTCCCTGGCGCGCCAGACGGGCCTGCTGGACAACCGTGGGCGTCCGGTGCGCGGGCTGCCCCCGCAGGTGGTGTCCGCCGGCGTGGCGGAGGCCGAGTCGGCCTGGCGCGGGGCGTTCCTGGCGCACGGGTCCCTGACCGAGCCCGGTCGCTCGTCGGCCCTCGAGGTCACGTGCCCCGGCCCCGAGGCGGCGCTGGCGCTCGTCGGCGCGGCGCGGCGGCTCGGCATCGCGGCCAAGGCGCGGGAGGTGCGCGGCATCGACCGCGTGGTCATCCGCGACGGCGACGCGATCAGCGCGATGCTCACCCGGCTCGGGGCGCACGAGACCGTGCTGGTCTGGGAGGAGCGCCGCGTCCGGCGCGAGGTGCGGGGCACCGCCAACCGGCTGGCCAACTTCGACGACGCGAACCTGCGCCGGTCGGCGCGCGCGGCGGTGGCCGCGGGAGCCCGGGTCGAGCGCGCGTTCGAGATCCTCGGCGACGAGCTCCCCGAGCACCTGCGCGAGGCCGGCGAGCTGCGCCTCGCGCACAAGGAGGCGTCGCTGGAGGAGCTGGGCAAGCTCGCCGTGCCGACGCTCACCAAGGACGCCGTGGCGGGTCGGATCCGGCGCCTGCTGGCGACCGCGGACAAGCGTGCGGCCGAGCTGGGCATCCCCGACACGGAGGCGGGCCTGAGCCCGGACCTGCTCGATCTCTGACGCTGGTCAACGCCCCTCCAGAGGCGTCTCACGAGGGACCTTCGTCACCGCGTGAGCCCGGTCACTGGTATAGGGTCGTGTCATCCGAACGTCACACGACGGTCATGTGCTGGGCACGTTGGCAGCCCCTGACCATCGGCGTCCGGAGCGCACAGCGGCGTGCGTGACCCCATCACCAAAATGTGTGCGCCGGCCCCTCGTCGGCGCTGCCGAGGAGGGCAAGTGACCATCCGCGTCGGTATCAACGGCTTCGGTCGTATCGGACGTAACTTCTACCGGGCGATCATCGCGTCCGGTGCCGACATCGAGATCGTCGGCGTGAACGACCTCACGGACAACAAGACGCTCGCGCACCTGCTCAAGTACGACACGGTGCTGGGCCGGTTCCCGCTGAGCGTCGACTTCGACGACGAGAACATCATCGTCGACGGCAAGAAGATCCGTGCGCTCGCCGAGCGCGACCCCGCCGCCCTGCCCTGGAAGGAGCTGGGCGCGGACATCGTCATCGAGTCCACCGGCTTCTTCACGGACGCGACCAAGGCGAAGGCGCACCTCGAGGCCGGCGCCAAGAAGGTCATCATCTCCGCCCCGGCGAAGAACGAGGACGGCACCTTCGTCGTCGGCGTGAACCACGAGCAGTACGACGCCGCGACGCAGCACATCATCTCGAACGCGTCGTGCACCACGAACTGCCTCGCCCCGGTGGCCAAGGCGCTCAACGACTCCATCGGCATCGAGCGTGGCCTCATGACCACGATCCACGCCTACACGGGTGACCAGAACCTGCAGGACGGTCCCCACAAGGACCTGCGTCGCGCCCGCGCCGCCGCGCAGAACATCGTCCCGACCTCGACCGGTGCGGCCAAGGCCGTGGCGCTCGTGCTCCCGGAGCTCAAGGGCAAGCTCGACGGCTTCGCGCTCCGCGTCCCGGTCATCACCGGCTCGGCCACGGACCTGACGTTCACGGCCTCGCGCGAGGTCACCGTCGAGGAGGTCAACGCTGCGGTCAAGGCCGCCGCGGAGGGCCCCCTCAAGGGCATCCTCGAGTACGTCGAGGACGAGATCGTGTCGAGCGACATCGTCACGAACCCGCACCAGAGCATCTTCGACTCGAAGCTCACCAAGGTGAGCGGCGACCTGGTCAAGATCATCGCCTGGTACGACAACGAGTGGGGCTACTCGAACAGCCTCGTCGCGCTCACCACGTACGTCGGCGAGCGTCTCTGACGGTCCCGCTGCACCTGTAGTGACGGTCATGCGTCCGCGTGCGCCCCGGCCCCTGTGGCCCCGGCGCACGCGGACGCTGCCGTGTCAGCCCTGCTCGAGTCAAGGGAAGTAGACGCATGAAGACCATCGAGGACCTCGGCGACCTGCGCGGGAAGCGCGTGCTCGTCCGCTCCGACTTCAACGTGCCGCTCGACGGCACGACCATCACGGACGACGGCCGCGTGCGCGCGGCCCTCCCGACGCTCCAGGCGCTGCTCGCCGCCGGTGCGCGCGTCGTCGTGATGGCCCACCTCGGCCGCCCGAAGGGCGCGCCGGAGGACAAGTACTCGCTCAAGCCCGTCGCGGACCGGCTGTCGGAGCTGCTCGGCCAGCCCGTGGCGCTGGCGACGGACGTCGTCGGCGAGTCCGCCCAGGCCACCGTCGCGGCGCTGCAGGACGGCGAGATCGCCCTGCTCGAGAACATCCGGTTCGACCCGCGCGAGACGTCCAAGGTCGACGCCGAGCGCGCCGAGCTGGCGGGCGAGCTGGCGCAGCTGGGCGATGTGTTCGTGTCCGACGGCTTCGGCGTCGTGCACCGCAAGCAGGCGTCGGTCTACGACGTCGCGCTGGTGCTGCCGCACGCGGTCGGCAAGCTCGTCCTCAAGGAGGTCGCGTCGCTGCGCAAGGCGACCGACGACCCGGCGCGGCCGTACGTCGTCGTGCTGGGCGGCTCCAAGGTGTCGGACAAGCTGGGCGTCATCGCCAACCTGCTGACCAAGGCGGACCGGCTGCTCATCGGCGGCGGCATGCTCTTCACGTTCCTCGCGGCCAAGGGCTACTCGGTGGGCGGCTCGCTCCTCGAGGAGGACCAGATCGAGACCGTCAAGGGCTACCTCGCGCAGGCCGAGGAGGCCGGCGTCGAGATCGTGCTGCCCACGGACATCGTCGTCGCCGACGAGTTCAAGGCCGACTCCCCGGCGCAGGTCGTCGCGGCCGACGCCATCCCGGACGGCAAGATCGGTCTGGACATCGGTCCCGAGTCCAGCAAGCTGTTCGCCAGCAAGATCGTGGACGCCAAGACGGTCGTCTGGAACGGCCCGGCGGGCGTGTTCGAGTTCGAGGCGTTCTCGGCCGGCACGCGCGCGGTCGCGCAGGCCCTAGTCGACGCGGGCACGAACGGCGGCTTCACGATCGTCGGCGGTGGCGACTCCGCCGCGGCCGTGCGCACGCTCGGCTTCGACGAGGCCGGGTTCGGACACATCTCGACCGGTGGTGGTGCGAGCCTCGAGCTCCTCGAGGGCAAGACGCTCCCCGGCATCGCGGTTCTGGAGGACTGAGCGTTGACCACTCGCACCCCGCTGATGGCGGGCAACTGGAAGATGAACCTGGACCACCACCAGGCCACGCACACCGTGCAGAAGCTCGCGTGGACGCTCAAGGACGCCCGGCACGACTTCGCCAAGGTCGAGGTGTGCGTGCTCCCGCCGTTCACCGACCTGCGCAGCGTGCAGACGCTGGTCGACGCCGACAAGCTCGAGCTCGTCTACGGCGCCCAGGACGTCTCGGCGCACGCGTCGGGCGCGTACACCGGTGAGATCTCGCCGCTGTTCCTGGCCAAGCTCGGCGTCACGTACGTGGCGATCGGGCACTCGGAGCGGCGCGAGTACCACAACGAGTCGGACGAGCTCATCAACGCCAAGGTGAAGTCGGCGCTCGGCGCCGGCCTGGTCCCGATCCTGTGCGTCGGCGAGGTGCTCGAGGTCCGCAAGGCCGGCGAGCACGTCCCGCACACGCTGGCTCAGCTGGACGGCGCGCTGGCCGGCCTCACGGCCGAGCAGGTGGCCACGCTGGTCGTCGCCTACGAGCCCGTCTGGGCCATCGGCACCGGCGAGACGGCGACGCCGGAGGACGCCCAGGAGCTGGCCGCGGCCATCCGGACGCGCATCGGCGAGCTGTACGACGCCGCGACGGCCGACGCGGTCCGCGTGCTGTACGGCGGCTCGGTCAAGTCGTCGAACGTCGCCTCGATCATGGCCAAGCCCGACGTCGACGGCGCGCTCGTCGGCGGCGCGAGCCTGGACCCCGAGGAGTTCGCCGCGATCGCGCGCTACCAGTCGCACGCCGTCGGTCTCTAGCCGACGCAGGTGGGTCCCGGGGAGCTCCTGGGACCCACCTGGGCGCGGTGGTGGCTTATCGCCCCACTCGTCGCCTACCCTGTACCGCGGTCCACCGCAGCGTCGCAGGCTCCACCGCCGTCGACGTGCCCGCCCAGTAAGGAACTGACTCCGACGTGACTGGCCTTCGTATCACCCTCCAGGTGCTGCTGGTGCTGACCAGCCTCCTGCTCATCCCGCTCGTCCTGCTGCACAAGGGCAAGGGCGGTGGCCTGTCGGACATGTTCGGCGGGGGCATCACGAGCAGCGCCGGAAGCTCGGGCGTGGCGGAGCGGAACCTCAACCGCATCACGATCGGCACGGCGCTCGTCTGGACGGCGATCATCATCCTGCTCGGTCTCCTCGAGCGCACGGTCTGAGGCGGTAGACGATGGCGAGCGGGAGTGCGATCAGGGGGTCGCGAGTCGGCGCCGGCCCGATGGGCGAGGCCGAGCGCGGGGACACCGCTCCGCGGATCTGGGTGTCGTACTGGTGCGCCAACGGCCACGAGACGCGCCCCAGCTTCGCCGAGGAGGCCGCTCTGGACGCCCCGGTGACGTGGGACTGCCCTCGCTGCGGGTTCCCCGCCGGGCAGGACCAGGAGAACCCTCCGTCGCCGTCCAAGAACGAGCCGTACAAGACCCACCTGGCCTACGTGAAGGAGCGGCGGTCCGACGAGGACGGCGCCGCGATCCTGGACGAGGCACTGGCCGCCCTGCGCGCGAAGCGCGGCGGCTGAGCAGACCGTACGACTGAGGGGCCCCCAGCGTCGGGGGCCCCTCAGTCGTGTCCGGGGTCAGTCGCGCACGCGCAGCAGCGCGAACCCGTCGTACCCCTTGGTGCCGACCGTCTGGATCACGGTGGCGTCGTACCGAGGGTGGTCGGTGAGCAGGTCGACCATCGCGCGCACGCCCTGAACGCGCTCGTCGGGGTGCTGGGCGTCCAGCACGGCACCGCCGCGCACCACGTTGTCGACGATCACCACCGAGCCCGGGCGCGTGAGCGCGAGCGTCTGCTCGAGGTAGCGGGGGATCGACTCCTTGTCCGCGTCGATGAAGACGAGGTCGTAGGGCTCCGTGCCGTCGCCGGCCAGGGTGTCGAGCGTGTCGGCCGCGGGGCCGACCAGCACGTCGACCAGCTGGTCGACGCCGGCCCGGGTCAGCGACTCCGAGGCGACGCGCGCGTGCTCCGGCTCGAGCTCGAGCGTGGTCAGCCGGCCGTCGGCCGGCAGGGCCCGGGCCAACCACAGGGTGCTGTAGCCGCCCAGCGTGCCGATCTCGAGGATGCGACGAGCGCCCGCCGCCTGCGCGATCAGGTGCAGGAGCTTGCCCTGGTTGGCCGCGACCGCGATGTCCGGCAGGCCCGCGGCGGTCGCCGAGTGCCGCGTGTCGACCAGCGCGACGTCCTCGGGCACGAGCGCGTCGAAGTAGTGGTCGACCCGGGTCCAGAGGTCGGCCTGCGTCGCGACCGCGGGCGGGAAGGCCGCCGGCGTGGTCGAGAGGGCGGCCGGGGTGCCCAGCCCCTCCGTGGCGGCGATGTCGACCAGCCAGAGGGTCCGCTCGCTGCCCAGCGCGCCGGCCGCGGGCGTGGTGCTCACGGGCGCCCCCCGGAGCGCGGAGGCGACCGCTGCGGCCTTCTCCGAGCCGGCCGCGACCACCCACACCTCGCGGGCCGTGTGGATGGCGTCGTAGGTCAGCGAGACCCGCTCCGGCGGCGGCTTGGGGGAGCCGTGCACGCCGACCGTGGGGCGCCCGCTGACCCCGAGGGCGTCGTGCCCGGGGAACAGGGAGGCGATGTGGCCGTCGGGTCCCATGCCCAGCAGCAGCACGTCGAAGGCCGGCGAGCCGGCCGCCGCATAGGTCTGCGCGTAGGCGTCGGCGGACGCCTCGGGCGTCGGCACGTCGTCGCTCGGCCCCGGCATCGCGTGCACGTTCTCGGTCGGCAGGGCCTCGCCGAGCGCGTCGATCAGCGCGTCGCGCGCCTGCGTCTCGTTGCGGTCCGGGTCGCCCTCCGGCAGGAACCGCTCGTCGCCCCACCACAGGTGCACGCCGGCCCAGTCGACCGCGTCCCGCACGGGGCTGGCCGCGACGGCCGCGAGGGACGCGATGCCCACCGTGCCGCCCGTGAGCACGACGTGCACCGGGGAGCGGTGCGACTGCACGTCCACGAGGTGGGTGAGCAGGCGCGCGGCGACGGACTCGGCGAGCACCCGGGCGTCGGGGTGCACGACGACGTCGCGGGTCATGCGTCGATCCTCGCGAGACCCTTCTGCAGCACCTCGCCGTAGACCTCGTCGGCGTCGAGCCGCCGCAGCTCCTCCGCCAGGCACTCGCGCAGCTGGCGGATGGGCAGGGCGATCCGGTGCTCGGGCTGGTCGGGCTGCCGCAGGGCCGCCGTCTTGCCGTCGGGGCGGTCCAGCACGATGTCGCCCGAGGACCGCTCGAGCCGCACCTGCGTGATCGCGGGGGCGTCCTTGACGCGCTCGATCTCCACCGGGCAGCGCAGCGACTGCGCGAGCCAGGCGGCCATGAGGTCGACCGACGGGTGCGTGCTCTCGCCGACCACGACGGCCTTGTGCACCGGCTCGTAGGGCGGCTGGTCGAGCGTCGCCGCGATGAGCCCGCGCCAGAGGGTCGCGCGCGTCCACGCCAGGTCGGTGTTGCCGTCCACGTAGGTCGCCGCGAGCTTGCGCAGCGCGGTGAGCGGGTGCGCGACCTGCGTGGTGTCCGTGATGCGCCGGGCCGCCATCTGGCCGATCAGGTGCTCGGCCACGTTGTCGGGGATCTCGTACGGCCACCACGCGACGATGGGCGCGTCCGGCAGCAGCAGCGGGATCACGAGGGTGTCGAGGTGCCGCTCGAGCTGGCCGGACGGCCGGAGCACCAGCACCTCGCTGGCGCCGGCGTCGCCGCCGAGACGGATCTGCGCGTCCAGGTTGGAGGCGCGGTCCTTGGTGTCGTTCGCGATGACGATGACGCGGCACGGGTGCTCGCGGCTGGCGTCGTTGGCGGCGTCGATGGCCTCGTCCGGGTCGTGGTCGCCCACGGGGATGATGAGCGTGAGCACGCGGCCCAGGGCGATCGCGCCGCCCTCGTCGCGCTCCTTGAGCAGGCGCTTGTTGATGTCCCGGGTGGTCGTGTCCGGCATCTCGATGATCATGGCCGCCTCCAGGTCCGTCCGTCGCGCGCCATCATCTTGTCGGCCGACTCCGGTCCCCACGTGCCGGACCGGTACTGGTCGGGCTTGCCCTGCTTGGCCCAGTAGGCCGTGATCGGGTCGAGCACCTTCCAGGACAGCTCGACCTCCTCGTGCCGCGGGAACAGCGGCGGGTCGCCCAGCAGGACGTCGAGGATGAGCCGCTCGTAGGCCTCGGGGGAGGACTCGGTGAACGCGTGCCCGTACCCGAAGTCCATGGTGACGTCGCGGACCTCCATCGCGGTGCCCGGCACCTTGGCGCCGAACCGCAGCGTCACGCCCTCGTCGGGCTGCACGCGGATGACCAGGGCGTTCTTGCCCAGCTCCTCCGTCGCGGTCGACTCGAACGGCAGGTGCGGCGCGCGCTTGAACACCACGGCGATCTCCGTGACGCGGCGGCCCAGGCGCTTGCCGGTGCGCAGGTAGAAAGGCACCCCGGCCCAGCGGCGGTTGTCGATGTCGACGCGGATCGCGGCGAACGTCTCGGTGGTGGACTCCGGGTTGAAGCCCTCCTCCTCCAGGTAGCCGACGACCTTCTCGCCGCCCTGCCAGCCCGCCGCGTACTGCCCGCGCGAGGTGTGCTTGCCGATGTCCCGCGGCAGCTTGACGGCCGAGAGGACCTTGATCTTCTCGGCGCGCAGGCCCTCGGCCTCGAACGACGCCGGCTCCTCCATCGCGGTGAGCGCGAGCAGCTGCATGAGGTGATTCTGGATGACGTCTCGGGCCGCCCCGATGCCGTCGTAGTACCCCGCTCGACCGCCGATGCCGATGTCCTCGGCCATGGTGATCTGGACGTGGTCGACGTAGTTGGCGTTCCAGATGGGCTCGAACAGCTGGTTGGCGAAGCGCAGGGCCAGCAGGTTCTGGACCGTCTCCTTGCCCAGGTAGTGGTCGATCCGGAAGATGTCGTCCGGGTGGAACACGTCCGAGACGATGTCGTTGAGCTCCCGAGCGCTGGCGAGGTCGTGCCCGAACGGCTTCTCGATGACCACGCGCCGCCAGGTGCCCTCCGCCGGCTGCGACAGCCCCGAGCGGGCCAGCTGCTTGCAGACGACCGGGAACGAGCTGGGCGGGATCGACAGGTAGAACGCGTGGTTGCCGCCCGTGCCGCGCGACTCGTCGAGCTCCTCGACCGTGTCGCGGAGGCGGTCGAACGCGTCGTCGTCGTCGAACGTGCCCTGCACGAACCGGATGCCCTCGGACAGCTGACGCCACGTGGCCTCGCGGAACGGCGTCCGGGCGTGCTCCTTCACTGAGTCGTGCACGATCTGCGCGAAGTCCTGCGTCGCCCAGTCGCGCCGCGCGAAGCCGGTGAGCGCGAAGCCCGGGGGCAGCAGGCCGCGGTTGGTCAGGTCGTACACGGCGGGCATGAGCTTCTTGCGGGCGAGGTCGCCCGTGACGCCGAAGATCACCAGGCCGCACGGTCCGGCGATGCGCGGCAGGCGGCGGTCACGCGCGTCGCGCAGCGGGTTGTTGCCCGCCGCCACCTTGCTCGGGCTCACCTGGCGGCCTCGGACTCGTTCTGCTTGGCGGCGTCGGCGAGGCCGTCGGTGACGGTGGTGAGCAGCTGCCCCCAGCTCGTCGTGAACTTCTCCACGCCTTCCTCCTCCAGCTGCTGGGTGACCTGGTCGATGTCGACGCCGACCGCGGCGAGCCCGTCGATGACGGCCTGCGCCTGCGCCTGGGTGCCGGTGACCGTGTCGTGGCCGTCGCCGCCGTGGTCCGCGACCGCCTTGAGCGTGGCCTCGGGCATCGTGTTGACGACGCCGGCGACCACGAGCTCGTCGACGTAGAGCGTGTCGGGGTAGGCCTTGTCCTTCACGCCGGTCGACGCCCACAGGGGGCGCTGCGGGTGGGCTCCCGCGGCGGCCAGCGCCTTCCAGCGGTCCTGCGCGACGACGTCCAGGTAGACGCCGTAGGCGAGCCGGGCGTTGGCGATCGCGGCCTTGCCGCGCAGGGCGGCGGCCTCGGGGCTGCCCAGGGCGTCGAGGCGGGGGTCGATCTCGGTGTCCACGCGGGAGACGAAGAACGAGGCCACGGACGCGATGGGCGCGAGGTCGTGCCCGTTGGCCCGGGCCTGCTCGAGGCCCGCCTCGAACGCCTCGAGCACGGCGCGGTACCGCTCGAGCCCGAAGATCAGCGTGACGTTGACGCTGATGCCCTCGGCGAGGACGGCCGTGATGGCGGGCAGCCCCTCGAGCGTGGCCGGGATCTTGATGAAGACGTTCGGCCGGTCGACCGTCGCCCACAGCGACTTCGCGGACGCGATCGTGCCGTCCGTGTCGCGGGCCAGGCGCGGGTCCACCTCGATGGACACCCGCCCGTCGACGCCGTCGGTCGCGTCGTACACCGGGCGCAGGACGTCGGCCGCCTGCCGCACGTCGTCGGTGGTGATCCGGAAGACCGCCGCGTCCTCGTCCGCGCCGTCCGCGGCCAGCTCCTTGAGCTGCGCGTCGTAGGCGTCGCCCTTGGCGAGCGCGCTCGCGAAGATCGACGGGTTGGTGGTCACTCCGACGACGCCGCTGTCGGCGACGAGCTCGGCGAGGTTCCCCGTGCGCAGCCGTTCGCGCGAGAGGTCGTCGAGCCAGATCGCGACGCCGGCCTCCGCCAGCCGTGCCAGGGGGGTGCTGCTCGGTGCCATGGTCGATCCCCTTCTCCCGCACGCCGGCCCCGGTCGTGCCCGGGGCCGGCGTGACCGTTCAGACTCAGACCTGCTGGTCGCCGGTCAGCCCGGCGTTGTCGGGCAGACCCGGGTTGTTCGCGGGACCTGCCCCGCCGCGGGCCGCGGCGATCGTCTCGTGTGCCGCCGCCACGACCGCCTCGGGCGTGAACCCGAACTCGCGGAAGAGCGTCTTGTCGTCGGCGGAGGCCCCGTAGTGCTCGATCGAGACCGAGCGCCCGGCGTCGCCGACGAGCTTGTGCCAGGAGAGGGCGATGCCCGCCTCGACGGACACCCGCGCCTTCACCGACGAGGGCAGCACGGACTCGCGGTAGTTCTCGTCCTGCGCGGAGAACCACTCGAGCGACGGCGCCGACACCACGCGCGTGGCCACGCCGGCCGCCTCGAGGGTCTCGCGCGCCGCGACGGCGAGCTGGACCTCGGACCCGGTGCCGATGAGGATCACGTCGGGCGTGCCGCTGCTCGCCTCGAGCAGGACGTAGGCACCCTTCGCGACGCCCTCGGTCGTCGCGAACCCGTCCTCGCCGCGCGGGAACGTCGGGACGTTCTGCCGCGTGAGGACGAGGGCGACGGGCCCGTCGGTGTGCTCGATCGTCGCCGCCCACGCGGCCGCGGTCTCGTTGGCGTCGGCCGGGCGGACCACGGTGAGCCCGGGGATGGCGCGCACCGCGGCCAGGTGCTCGATCGGCTGGTGAGTCGGGCCGTCCTCGCCGAGGCCGATGGAGTCGTGCGTCCACACGTAGATCGCCGGCACGCCCATGAGGGAGGCGAGGCGGACGGAGCCGCGCATGTAGTCGCTGAACGTGAAGAAGGTCCCGCCGTACGGCCGGGTCAGGCCGTGCAGGCGGATGCCCGACAGGATCGCGCCCATGGCGTGCTCGCGGATGCCGAAGTGCAGGGTGCGACCGAATTCGTCGCCCGCGAACTCGTGGGTCGAGCGCTTGGCCGGGATGAAGGACGGCTCGCCCTTCATCGTCGTGTTGTTCGAGCCCGCGAGGTCGGCGGAGCCGCCCCACAGCTCGGGGAGCACGGGCGCCAGGGCGCTGAGCACCTCGCCCGAGGCGGCGCGGGTGGCGACGGCCTTGCCGGCCGCGAACACGGGCAGCGCGTCGGTCCAGCCGTCGGGCAGGCTGCCCGCGACGAGCCGGTCGAGCAGGGCGGCGTTCTCGGGGTTGGCCGTGCGCCAGGCGTCGAACGCGGACTGCCACGCGGCCTTGACCGGTGCGGTGCGGGCGGAGAGCCCCCGCGTGTGCGCCAGGACCTCGGGGTCCACCTCGAACGTCTTCTCGGGGTCGAAGCCGAGCAGCTCCTTGAGGCCCTTGATCGCCTCGCCGCCCAGCTTGGAGCCGTGCGAGGAGTGGTCGTTCGTCTTGGTGGGCGTCGGCCACGCGATGAGGGTGCGCAGGCCGATGAACGACGGGCGGTCGGTGACGGCCTTGGCGGCCTCGATCGCGGCGTGCAGCGCGTCGACGTCCTCCTGGTAGCCGTCGGGGCCGCCGGTCCAGTCCACGAACTGCACGTGCCAGCCGTAGGCCTCGTAGCGCGCGACGACGTCCTCGGTGAACGCGATCTCGGTATCGCCCTCGATCGAGATGTGGTTGTCGTCCCACAGCACGATGAGGTTGCCCAGCTCCTGCGTGCCGGCGATCGACGACGCCTCGGAGGTCACGCCCTCCTGCAGGTCGCCGTCCGACGCGATCACGTAGACGAAGTGGTCGAACGGGCTGGTGCCCGGCGCGGCCTCGGGGTCGAGCAGGCCCCGCTCGCGCCGCGACGCCATCGCGAAGCCCACGGCCGAGGCGAGACCCTGGCCCAGGGGGCCGGTCGTGATCTCGACGCCGGTGGTGTGCTTGTACTCGGGGTGCCCCGGGGTCTTGGAGCCCCAGGTGCGCAGCGCCTCCAGGTCCTCGATCTCGAGCCCGAAGCCCGCGAGGTACAGCTGGATGTACTGCGTGAGGCTGGAGTGGCCCGCGGACAGGATGAACCGGTCGCGGCCGAGCCAGTGCGGGTCGGCGGGGTCGTGCCGGAGCACGTTCTGGTAGAGCAGGTAGGCCGCCGGGGCGAGGCTGATCGCCGTCCCCGGGTGACCGTTGCCCACCTTCTCGACCGCGTCGGCGGCCAGGACACGCACCGTGTCCACCGCCCGCAGGTCGAGGTCGGTCCAACCGACCGTCGTGGCCAGGGGAGCCTTCGCGTTCACCGCACCTCATTTCCACCCGGACAGGGGGCCGGGTGTCGTGTCGGACGAGATCGACATCCGCGTCGGGATGCCGGGCAGGGTGGGACGTCACGCCGTCGCGGCGGTCGTCGGACCGTGCGTTCCGACCTTATAGCGCACCGGGGCAGGGCTGCCGGGTGTGACCATCTGGCGGGGGAGCGACCGATCTCACACGGGCCGTCCGGCGATCCGGGGCCGGCGTCGCGCCCCGGCGCAGGTGCAGGCCGTAGCATGGCTGCGCGAGATCTCCCCGCCGGAACACGAACGGAACCGCAGCGCGTGCGCCTCAGCAGCCCCCTGTCAGTCGATGACGCCGGAGCGTCCTCCGCGTCGACCCCCGGGGCCGCGAAGAGCACCGTCGTCGTCGAGCCGGCAGGCCCGGTCGCCCGCGTCCGCGCGAAGGTCGGTCCGTACGTCGCACTGACCAAGCCGCGCGTCATCGAGCTGCTGCTGGTCACCACGCTGCCGACGATGATCCTGGCCCAGGGCGGGTTCCCCGGCTTCGGGCTGGTCGTCGCCACCCTGGTGGGCGGGGCGGCCGCCGCCGGCTCGGCCAACGTCCTGAACTGCTACCTCGACCGCGACATCGACAAGATCATGAACCGCACCAAGCGGCGGCCGATCGTCACGGGTGAGGTCAGCCCGCGGGCGGCCCTGATCTTCGGGCTCGCGCTCGGCGTGCTGTCGCTGGCCTGGCTCGCCGTCATGGTCAACCCGGCGTCGGCCTGGCTCACCGCGGCCGCGATCCTCATCTACGTCGTCGGCTACACCATGATCCTCAAGCGCCGCACGCCGCAGAACATCGTCTGGGGCGGCGCCGCCGGGTGCATGCCGGTGCTCATCGGCTGGTCCGCCGTCACCGGTGGCGTCTCGTGGACCGCCGCGCTGCTGTTCGGCGTCATCTTCTTCTGGACGCCGCCGCACTACTGGCCGCTCTCGATGAAGTTCCGGCGCGACTACGCGGCCGCCGGCGTCCCGATGCTCCCGGTCGTGGCGAAGGACACCAAGGTCGCGCGCGAGATGATCGCGTACACGATCGCGATGATCGCGTGCTCGCTGCTGCTCGTGCCGGTGCAGGGCATGACCTGGGTGTACGGCGTGGTCGCCCTGGGCCTCGGCCTCTGGTTCCTCTGGGCGTGCATCGGCCTGCTGCGCCGCGCGGAGCACCCCGAGGCCGGCAAGCTGCGGGCCATGAGCGTGTTCCACGCGTCGATCACGTACCTCACGCTGCTGTCCGTCGCGATCGCGGTGGACGTGTTCCTCCCGTTCTGATCGGCGGCGCTGTGAGCGGCTCGGCCATCGACTCGGCGCTCGAGATCTACCTCGCCCACCTCACCGTCGAGCGGGGGCTGTCGACCAACACGCTCCTGGCCTACCGGCGCGACCTCGCGCGGTACACCGCGTTCCTCGCCTCGCGCGGCCGGCTGGCCCCCGGCGACGTGGACGAGCAGGACGTCGAGGACTTCCTGCTCGCGGTCCGCACGGGCTCCGACGGCCGCAGCGCGCTGTCGGCCTCGTCGGCGGCCCGGATCGTCGTCGCCGTCCGGGGGTGGCACAAGTTCCTGCTGCTGGACGGGATGACCAGCCTCGACCCCGCCAGCACGATCAAGCCGCCCGCCCAGCCCAAGCGGCTGCCGAAGGCCATCTCCGTCGACGACGTGGAGCGGCTGCTCGACGCCGCCGGGCTGGGCGACGGCTGCGTCCCGCTGCGGGACCGCGCGCTGCTCGAGCTGGTCTACGGCACGGGAGCGCGCATCTCGGAGGCCGTCGGCCTCGACGTCGACGACCTGGACCGGACGCCCGGGCGCGCGTCGGTCCGGCTGTTCGGCAAGGGCAGCAAGGAGCGGGTGGTGCCGCTCGGGTCGTTCGCCCTCGAGGCCCTCGAGGCCTACCTGGTGCGGGGCCGGCCCGCGCTGGCGGTCGGCAGCAAGGGCGGGTCGCCCGGCGTCTTCCTCAACACCCGCGGGGCGCGCCTGAGCCGGCAGAGCGCGTGGGCCGTGCTGCGGGTGGCCGCGGAGCGCGCGGGGCTGGCCGGTGCCGAGCACATCTCGCCGCACACGCTGCGGCACTCCTTCGCTACCCACCTGCTGGCCGGCGGCGCGGACGTCCGCGTGGTGCAGGAGCTGCTGGGGCACGCCTCCGTGACGACGACGCAGATCTACACGATGGTGACGCCGGACACCCTGCGCGAGGTGTACGCCGCCTCCCACCCACGGGCGCGATGAGCGTCACGGCCGCGTCGGACTGTCGCGCGGTCATCGGGCCGCGTGCTCCGGTAGGTTGTCCCGCGTGGTGAGCCAGCAGACGACCGACCCGCAGCTCGACGCCGTCGGGCGGCCGATGCCTGTGTTCCCCGAGCCCGCGCCGCTCGCCTCCCACGGACCGGCCCGCGTCATCGCGCTGTGCAACCAGAAGGGCGGCGTCGGCAAGACGACGACCACCATCAACCTGGCCGCCGCGCTCGCCGAGTACGGCCGCAAGGTGCTCATCGTCGACTTCGACCCGCAGGGCGCCGCGTCGGTGGGCCTGGGCGTCAGCCCGCACGAGCTGGACCGCACCGTCTACAACCTGCTCATGGAGCGCGACGCGGACATCCGCTCGCTGATCCACGAGACCCCGTTCCCCGGCCTGCACCTGCTGCCCGCGAACATCGACCTGTCCGCCGCCGAGGTGCAGCTGGTGGGCGAGGTGGCCCGCGAGTCGGTGCTCTCGCGGACCCTGCGCCCGATCCTCGACGACTACGACGTCGTGATGATCGACTGCCAGCCGTCGCTCGGCCTGCTCACGGTCAACGCGCTGACCGCCGCGCACGGAGTCCTCATCCCGCTGGAGTGCGAGTTCTTCGCGCTGCGCGGCGTCGCGCTGCTGGTGGAGACCATCGAGAAGGTCCGGGACCGGCTCAACCCGCGCCTCGAGGTCGACGGCATCCTGGCCACGATGTACGACCCCCGCACGCTGCACGCCCGCGAGGTGGTCGCACGCGTCAGCGAGGCCTTCGGCGACACGCTGCTGCACACCGTGATCAGCCGGACGGTGAAGTTCCCCGACGCCACGGTGGCCGCGGAGCCGATCACCACCTACGCCCCGACGCACGCCGGTGCGGCGGCCTACCGTCAGCTGGCCCGTGAGCTCGTCGCCCGTGGCGACGCAGCCTGACGGGCGCGCGGTCCCGCCCGAGCAGCCTGTCTCGACGGCCGCGCCCGCGGCGTCGCCCGTCGGCACCCAGGCGTTCGAGGTCCACCTCACCAACTTCAGCGGCCCGTTCGACCTGCTGCTCGGCCTGATCGCCAAGCACAAGCTCGACATCACCGAGGTGGCGCTGGCGCAGGTCACCGACGAGTTCATCGCCCACATCCGCACCGCGGAGAAGCAGTGGGACCTCGGGCAGGCCAGCGAGTTCCTGGTGATCGCCGCGACCCTGCTGGACCTCAAGGCCGCGCGCCTGCTGCCGTCCGCCGACGTCGAGGACGCCGAGGACCTGGAGCTGCTCGAGGCCCGGGACCTGCTGTTCGCCCGCCTGCTGCAGTACCGCGCGTACAAGCTGGTCGCCGCGGACCTGGCCGAGCGGTTCGCCACCGAGGGTCGCCGGTTCCCGCGGCTCGTCACGCTGGAGCCGCACCTCGCCGCGCTGCTGCCCGAGCTGATCTGGCAGATCGGCCCCGAGCAGCTGGCGGCCCTGGCGGCGAAGGCCGAGCAGCCCAAGGCGGCCCCGCCCGGCGTCGACATCAGCCACCTGCACGCCCCGGCTGTGAGCGTCCGCGAGCAGGCCGCGGTGCTGGTGGACCGGCTGCGGCACGGCGGCTCGATGTCGTTCCGCGCCCTGACCGCCGACGCCGACGCGACGATCGTCGTGGTCGCCCGGTTCCTCGCGCTGCTCGAGCTGTTCCGGGAGGGCGCCGTCGCGTTCGACCAGGTCACGCCGCTGGGCGAGCTGACCGTGCGCTGGACGGGCGCCGAGGAGGGCGAGATCGAGGTCTCCGACGACTTCGACACGCTGGACACGACGCTGGACGCAGAGCTGGCCCGCGACGGGTCGCCCGAGGAGGACGCATGACCGAGGAGAACCTTCCCGACGAGCCGGGGGCCGAGTCCGCGGCTGCCGACGAGCTCGCGTTCGACGTCGACGACCTGCCCGGCGGCGCGCTGGCCGCGCTCGAGGCCGTGCTCATGGTGGCCGACGAGCCGATCCCGGCCGTCCGCCTGGCCACGGTGCTCGCGCTGCCGACCGCCCGCGTCGAGGCGCTGCTCGACGAGCTCGCCGCCGAGTACCGGGGCGACCTCGGCGGCCGGCCCCGCGGGTTCGAGGTCCGCCGCGCGGGTGATGGCTGGCGCGTCTACTCGGCGCCGGTCTACGCCGACGTCGTCGGACGGTTCGTGCTCGAGGGCCAGACGGCCCGGCTCACGCAGGCCGCGCTCGAGACGCTCGCGGTGATCGCCTACCGCCAGCCGGTGACCCGCGGCCAGGTGTCGGCGGTCCGGGGCGTCAACGTGGACGGCGTCGTCCGCACCCTGACCACCCGCGGCCTGGTGGCCGAGGTGGGCACCGATCCGTCCAGCGGTGCGGTGCTGTACCAGACCACGGGATACTTCTTGGAGCGGATGGGGCTGTCCAGCCTGGACGAGATGCCCCCGCTCGCGCCCTACCTGCCGGACATCGACTCCTTCGAGGGTGTCGACCAGGCGATCGGAGACAACAGATGAGCCCGCAGGAACGACGCTCGGGGGGAGCCGGCTCGTCCGGCGCAGGACAGTCGGGCGCGCGCGGCGGGTCCGGTCAGGGCCGGGGTGGCTCCGGTGCACCGCGCGGCG